>JAITAM010000005.1 GCA_031284085.1 Spirochaetaceae bacterium | reverse complement strand
GACATGATACAAAAGTTCCAGAGTTTGAACTTGAAACCTTTTACCGTTAGTGCTTCCTCGATTATGGCGAGGAACAGCTCTTTCATCTTATCGGGATCGAGTTCAAAGAGGAAACGATTAACTACCGAGAAGATATAATATGTGAGACCTAAATCAGTGCGGCCTCGTGGCGAATAATGCGAAGACATGGTACATAGATAACGGGGTAAACATGGCATTTTGCTTTAGTCAGCTGTTCTTTTTTTACTCCTTTTTTTTCTTGAGGCTAGGTCTGACCTAGTCTCAAGCTTCGGAGAGTTTTATTTTGGGCAAACACCCAGCGAAAAGCGAGATCTCAGGCAAAACAGGTCAGACCTTAGGTGGCTCCTTGCAGGCAAAAAGCCATGCGCCGTTCTTCATGCCAGCGCCGAGAACTAAACACACTGGCGAAATATGCTGGCGTGGCCCGGCCTGTGGTAGCTCACAACGCCGTAGTAAAGTTGAATTCTAGCTCAGGTATCTTCACCGATTGTAAAGTAATGGGAATCTGATCGTTAAGCGCATGTTTTGTTCGGGTAATGACTAGCGTTTCCAGCCCTAAAGCAGGAATAAACACAACAAAACCGTTGTTTTTTTGCTCAAGAATTACCCCCTGCCAAAGAGAGTCCTTTTTATCCGATAAATACACACAAGTCCAATGCAGCTTAGAAGCACGTTCCGCACGTATAAGCGCAGAAGCCCCGGCATCCGCAATGCCCAGCCGTAACTGCACCGCCTCAGTATCAAGCGGTTTTTGTCCACAAAGCGCCGCACGGATCTGTTGATGCGCCAATAGATCCGTATACCGGCGCAGCGGGCTTGTAACCTGCGCATACTGAGTCAAGCCCAACCCTTGATGCGCCCCCGGTTTTGTAGATACCACCCTTGAACGCATGCACCGGCGCAGTTGGTAGAAGCCGGCAAGACCCGGCAAGCGTGAATTGGGAAAATCGCCTGCCTCTTGGGTTACAAAAGGAAAAGCAAGCTGCCGCTGTATTGCCCACGTGGCAGCTCCTTCACCGGCAAGCAGCATACATTCACGCACCATAGCGGCGGAACGGTAAGACGGTATTTCTTCAATAGTAATATCCGAGTCAGAAACAGCAATATGTACTTCAGGGAAATGCAAGATAACCGCACTTGCTGCTAGCCTGCGCTTTTGGTTACACGCTGCAAAATCAAAAAGCGCCTGCATATCAGGATCAGAAGAAGCATCGGCTTGCGCATAGCTTATCTTTGTTACGGCAACGATTGAAGAGAATATCTCTGTGGCGGCTATCGAGCCGTCTGGGTTCAAAGTCATCTTGAATGAAAGAGCGGGGGAGTTTTTGTCTAATCCAAGGGCAAAGAAAGGAAGAATGTCCGGTCTCAGCATACGGCAGGGCCCCTCCGGCAAATACAAAGTTGCTCCTCGTCCGCTAGCCTCTTCATCGGCAGGGCTGCCCGGCATCACGGAGACAGCGGGGTCTGCAACATGAACCCAGATTACATCCCCTTCTATTGAGACGGCATCATCCGGATCATCGGTCCATACATTATCAATGGCAAAGGCTTTTAAGTGTCTGAGATCAAGCCGGCCGTCATGAGCCAAAGGCGGCGGATCGACCGGTGCGCTGGCAGAATACTTATCAATACCAAAACGTGAAGGGTGGGGATTGGTACGAATATCCCAAAAACCGGTTGATAACAAGAGTTTATGCGCTTGAATCGGGGTTTCCGGTTTGCCCGCCTCTCTAAGGAGGCGACTCCTATTGCTTTTGCCTAAGGCAAAGACTTCAAGCTCCTGTAAAAAAGAAGTGTCTTGCTCCGGTTCTACAGAGCCGTCGGCAAGACGCGCAAGGAACGCTCGTCGTTCTGCGGCTTCAACTTTCTTGCGCGCTCTTTTCTCTTCTTCGGAGGCTACGGAGGCAGGGTCGCGCCTGCGCACCTCCTCTATGCTGCCTGAAAAATACAGCCCGTCTTTCAAAAGCAGATAGGCATTCCACGCAGCAGCCGCAGTCCATTCTCCAAAAATCAATTCGGCCAGTTCTCTCAATGAAACAGTTTCATCTTCAAGTAAATCCCATGTTCCTTTCACATCGCCATGAAGTTCCTTTTCTAAGGCTGCAATCGAGGCAGGGCCTTCATGCAACAAAAGCAGGTCTTTATCCCGAACACGGATGGTTTCGCCGCCAAGCACCGTTATATCCAATTTCTCTCCGATTTCATTGACTACGGCGGCTTTATTCTTGTACACCACTAAACTTTCTACCAGTATCATGGAATAACTATAATGGTAATAGAGAGCAAAAGACAACCCGCCGGCGGGTTTGACAGAGATGAAGGAGGGACAGACCTCAGGCCGAGAATCGTGCGCCGCTAACGACACTATCGACCTGAGCTGCCTATAGGCAAAAAGCCGTACTCCACTCCTGATACAACAACCTTTGGAACAGCCTGCGGCTGTTGATGGCTTAACCTTTTTCCTTTTTCTTTATACCCTGTCATTATGAATGAAACCATCATTACCGTAGCAGAAAAACAAGTTCCAGCTTTGTATAGAGCCGGAATCGATCTCATCAAGAGCATACAAAGCATAGAAACTAGCCCGCTCACCGCTCTTATGCACGGTATCACCAGTTTAGGCAGCGCATACGTTTATCTTGTCGTGATTATGATCGTCTTTTGGTGTGTTGATGAAAAAAAAGGATTCCACCTCGGTATCGTGATACTGCTCTCCGCTTGGATCAACGTCTTTCTCAAAGCCTTGTTTATGCAGCCAAGACCGTACCACATTGCCCCAACAGTGGGGCGCGCTTTTGAGGAAAGTTACGGCATACCCTCAGGACACGCACAGCTTGCGGTTACCTTTTGGATGCGTATTGCTTTGTGGATGCGCAGGCGCCTTGTATGGCTTGGCGCCGCCGTTATGGTAGCGCTTATTAGCTTTACTCGGCTTTACCTTGGCCTGCACTTCCCTACCGATTTGCTTGCCGGTTGGCTCATTGCAGGCGGTATTTTCACCCTCGATCTGCTTTTTGCGCGGAAAATCACCGCGCTTCTCCTCCGTGTCGATATGCGCACCCAGTTCATTATCACGGCTTTTATTGCTTTGGCTATGAACGCTCTTTATCCGTCCGATAAAAGCCTGAGCGCTCTGTTCTTTGGCTTCGGGACAGGCTACGCTTTGATGCTCAAACACATAGGGTTTCGTGCCGACTCAATAAAGCGGTTCTTGCCGCGATGCGCCCGTGCGCTCATCGGTCTAGTCGGCGCCGTGCTGATCTACGCCGGGCTTGCACTCCTGCTGCCTGATGCTTCCTCCGCGTATTACGATTTGGGCAGATTCGTCCGCTACGCCTTGTTAGGCTTGTGGGTAACGGCGGGTGCGCCTTTCCTCTTTGTGCGCTTGGGGCTTGCGGCGCATTAGCCGGGACGCTTCCCTCTTTTTTTCTTTTATGCCTATACTTTATCTATGAAAACATACTCCCAATCATCAAAGTTAAATAACGTTTGTTATGATATTCGAGGGCCTGCGCTTAAAGAAGCGAAGCGGCTTGAGGAAGAAGGGTATCATATTCTCAAATTGAACATCGGCAACCCCGCGGCTTTTGGTTTTGAAACGCCGGATGAAATAATCCATGATATTATCACAAACATCAAAAGCGCCGAAGGCTACGGCGACTCTCCCGGCCTCTTCCAAGCCCGAAAAGCTATTATGCACGACTGGCAGCTCAAGGGCCTTAGGGAGGTAACAATGGAGGATATTTTTATTGGCAACGGGGTGAGCGAGCTGATTATGATTGCTATGAATGGATTGCTCAACCCAGGCGATGAGATACTCGTGCCGGCGCCCGATTATCCTTTGTGGACGGCTGCTATTACCCTTGCAGGCGGAAAAGCGGTTCACTATATCTGCGATGAACAGGCGGATTGGAACCCCGATCTTGAAGACCTTCGAGCCAAAGTTACGGTGAATACCAAAGGTATCGTGGTGATTAACCCTAACAATCCCACCGGCGCCGTCTATGACAGAAGCATACTGGAAAGTATAGCAGAACTAGCGGCGGAACATGAGCTTATTGTGTTTAGCGATGAGATTTACAGCAGAATCACCTACGAAGACGCCCGCTACATACCCTTTGCCACACTTAATCCTGATATACTCACGGTTTCTTTCGACGGTATGTCGAAGGCGTACCGTGCGGCAGGCTTTCGTTCCGGCTGGATGACTTTGAGCGGCAATAAACGCAGTGCGGCAGGGTACATTGAGGGCTTGGAGATGCTTTCAAATATGCGTCTTTGCGCCAATATGCCTGCGCAATACGGTATACAAACAGCGCTCGGCGGCTACCAAAGCATCAATGATCTGGTGCTGCCGGGAGGCAGGCTCAAAGAACAGCGTGATAAAACGGTAGCATGTATCAACAACATTCCGGGGCTTTCTGTGGTAGTGCCGAAGGGCGCCTTGTATTGCTTCCCGAAACTCGACACGAAACGCTTTGCTATAAACGACGATGAGCGTTTTATTATAGATTTGCTGAAAGAACAAAAGATACTCGTGGTTCAAGGCACGGGTTTTAATTGGATAGCGCCGGATCATTTTCGTATTGTTTTCCTAGCCAGCACAGGAATACTCAAAGGCGCGTTACAGCGGCTTGGGACATTTTTGGAACATTATAAGCAAGTATAAGCTGCGGCACGGCGTAAAAGTTCTGTGTTGACGGCAGATACTCCCGCTTAAAGCACCGAAAACCTATGCCGCGCCTGTTTAACTCCCCTCCCTGCCTTTTGGATAAAACTCCCTGCCTTTTGGATAAAACCCCTTGCCTTTGGAGGCAAAACTCCCTCTCTTGCACCGCCTCCCGCTTTGAAGTACTCTATGATTCTGGTAATTTTATTGCCGTATACCACCTGTTTTGGAGAGTTTTTATGGAAGACAAAGCGCCTTTTGATAATCCTGCGGACGCAAAGAGCGGTCCTGTGCAGAGCAATTTCATTAAAAAGATGAGCCATAGCTATACTTTTAAGGTTTTTTTGCTGATTACACTGCTTTTGCTCTTGATGATACCGCTCAATATGATACGAAGTATCGTCCGTGATCGGGGGCGGACTGCACGTCAAGCCGAAAACTCTATTATGGAGGCTTGGGGAAAACAACTGGCCGTAGCCGGCCCTCTTGTGAGCATCCCCGGCCTACGAACGGAGGAAAGCCGCGTTGGAGAGACAGTGCAGATAAACGAGCGCCCTTTTACGCTTGTTATCACGCCTGAAAAACTGGATATTAGAGCCGATTTTTCAACGGAAGTCCGCAAGCGCGGCATCTTTTCTGTGCCGCTCTTTTACGGCGACTTTTCGCTTTCCGGTACTTTTGACCCAAAGCGGGCGATGTCCGAATGTGCTGCGAACGAAAGGCTGCTTTTAGACCAAGCCGAACTCGTGATAAACCTTTCAAGCCAGAAAGGCATCCGAAAAATCACCGAGCAATCATGGAACGGAGAGGACTTATTCTTTAGACCCGGCAAGCGTTTATTAAAAGTGAACGTGAGCGAGAATGGCATAGCAATCTCCGAAAGGGCAACCACCGAAGCGGAAAGTTCAAACGCCGGTATTTATGCGCTTCTGCCTCCGATAACGGAGGAGGCGGTGCCGTTTCGGATTAGCATCAGCATACAAGGAGGGCAATCGGTGCAGGTTTTGCCGGTCGGGCAGGATACTCATGTAGAAATTGCCGCAGACTGGGGTTCTCCTTCATTCCAAGGGGCGTTTTTACCGGCGCTTTCAACCATTACCGACAGCTCTTTTGAGGCGCAGTGGGATGTCAGCTACCTAAGCCGAGACATTCCGCTTTTCTGGAAAAGCAGCGCGCCTGATTCCGGTTACAACGACTCTCTTTTCGGCGTCTCCTTTTTCCGCGCTATCGACACCTATTCGCTCAACACACGGGCTGTAAAGTACGCCATTCTCTTCTTAATCGTCCCTTTCTTTACCCTGTTTTTGTTGGAGATATTTACCAAGAAACCTATTCACCCGGTTCCTTACATTCTTTCAGGCGTTGCGAACATTATTTTTTACCTGCTTCTTTTGTCTATTTCAGAGCAGATAGCTTTTAAGGACGCCTATCTTGTTGCCGCTGCCGCCGTTACGGTGCTTATGACGCTCTACTCCCGTTCCCTGCTTCCTTCGTGGTCAAAGAGCTGGTATATGGGCTTGGTACTGATCATCTCCTATTTTTTGCTGTATGCGGTGCTTAATGCCGAGTCCTATGCGCTGCTCATAGGCTCTATCGGTGCTTTTGTTGTAACGGCGCTTGTTATGTTCTTGACTCGTAAACTCGATTGGTACGCAACCAACACCCCCGATCTGAAATAGCCGCCCGCGTTTGCAGGAAAAAGGCCGTAGCTGTTCCTGATACAAGGGGAAACGCTGGAAGAGGCTGGCCTGTCCATGGTCTAAAACGCCTTTTTCGCTGTGAAAAAAAACAAGAAAACGACTCGTCCATGAAAGTCCATGACCCACCCATATAACGCTGGTAATTTTATTGCCTCATACCACATGTTCTTGACCGGTAAAATGTCAAGGGCAGTACTTTCCTTACGCTTTGTTTCTTCAGGAAGGTTTATCGTCGTTCGATCATATTTAGGCATAAAATCCTTCTCAAAGTGGAATTGCGAATCATGTGGACGATAGACAACTGAACCCGGATATGAGGAAATACCGCTCGAACCGCTTCGAGAAAATCGGTTAATCCGTCCATTTCTTCTCTCTCATAATTGACCTTTAGTGCTCTATATACGCTTTTCCTGCGGCTTCTCCTTTTCCTTTGTTTTTACCCGGATCGCATCAAGATACACGATGGCATAGCTTTTTCAAGCAGCCGCTTCTGCCATTTTTTTACTTCTTCCATGACCGCATCAGTTACCCGGCTTATCAGTTCAGGTGATACTGCTACGGTATAGATCCTTTCAAGATACGTTTTTATATCCCGCTCCGTTACCCCAAACAAATACATTGAAATTATCTGCTCATTGAACAGCAAGAGACGTTTGTAATACTTGGAGGGATTATCTTTGGCTCGAATGTCCCGTTCCATTCCTGCGGGACCCTGTAGGACAGGCCACTTAAATATCCTTAGTCAAGACCTAATGGTATGCCTTTCATATCCAAGCGCTTTGCAGGCCAGCCTGTTCTAAATTTTCGGTATTGTATCGGGAGCGGAGTACGACTCTTCGTCTGAAAGGAGCAGGCACAGCCTATTGAGACTCTTGCACTATGTTCCGCGACTCTTGCACTGTGTTCCGCGACCCTCGCACTGTGTTCCGAGCCGAAGCTTTGAAACTCACCGGCGGGCTGAAATAGGCTGCGGGCTGTAGATCAAAGATGAAGAAAAAAACTTCAAGCTCTATTCTGTATTTTTAGTATTGACAACTAAAAAGATTTGGTATGATACTAAATGAGGTACGTTAAAGTACTAGAATTTTTAGGAGGTATTTTGTATGAAAAAGATTTTTTCCCTCTTAGCAGCTTTACTGGCAATCGCCGGTCTAGCCTTTGCCGAAGGAGAGCAGGACGCCAAGGGAGGAGGGCAGGTAGAGTTGCGGGTCTTAAATTACCGCGATTTGACTTCGTCCAATGCCGCAACAGAAATAGGCGCCGTGTGGGATGCTTTTACGAAAGCACACCCGCAAATTAAGATTACCCGCGAGGATTTGTTTAACGAGCCGTTCCACAACAAAACCGAAGCTTATGCGGCAGCCAACCGGCTCCCCGACGTCTTATACGCTTGGCCGTCAGGACGTTCAACGACGCTCCATGAGCAGAAACTGTTAAAGGACCTCACACCGCTTATCCAAAAAGACGGGCTTAAATCGCAGTTTGTTCCTGCGGCGCTTGATCCCACCGGTCAGGGCGGCGGTTATGTCGCTATTCTGCCTCAAGCCATTACTTCAAGCCACGCTTTCTATGTAAACACTGCTATCCTGCAGGAGTGCGGATTGACGCCGGCTAAGACCTACGATGAGCTTAAATCGCAAGTGCCGATTCTTAAAGCAAAGGGTTACGAAACCGTTTTGATGGCAAATCAAGAGATGTGGGTTATGCAATCTTGTCTTTTCTCTTTATTGGCAGGTCGCTTTGGCGGCGTAGGATGGGAAAAGAAGATACTCTCAGGAGCGGCAAAGTTTACCGACAAGGAATTTGTTGATGCACTGACTTTCGTTAGCACTTTGTACAAAGACGGTGTTCTGTCGCAGAATACCCTTGCGACCGGTTATGGAGACGTAGTTGGTCAATTTGCAACAAAGAAAGGCGCTTATCTGATTGACGGAGATTGGCGTATCGGAGCGTTCATTACCGATTCATCGACCGGAAAAGCGCTTATTCCCGTTGCCGATCAACAAAAAATTAGAATTACCGTATTCCCCGATATTGCAGGCGCAAAAGTGAACAAATCGACTTCCACTACGCTCGGTACCGGTTGGGGTATAAGCACTAGTGTTCCGGCTGGTTCGGCAAAAGAAGCCGCCGCATGGGAACTGGTGAAGTGGCTTTCCGGCAAAGAAATCCAGACATGGAGACTGCAAACCGGTGCTATTTCTACACCGACTGCCGTCGGCATTGATGCAAGCAAACTGGCCTTAGAGCCTCTGCAAGTTGCCGGCGCTAATTTAGCAAAAGAGTACACAACTGGAACAGCGGTTATTGACGCCGTATTCCACAGCGATGTGTACACACCAATCAATGATGGGCTGGCAGACATTGCTAGAGGAAGCAAAGCTCCTTTACAAGTTGCCCAGGCGGCACAAACAGCATTTGAGACATGGAAAAAGAACCAGCGCTAAGACTGTATTAAATAATGACAAACGTTACCGTGCAGGCTAAAGCTTCTTGCTGCTGCACGGAACAAGAAAAAAGGACGATTTTTATCGTCCTTTTTTTGTCCCCTTGTCTTATCCTTTTATTCCAGCTTAAACTACCTCATTGTGTATAAAATCATAAGTACTGCGCTTCTCTCTATGTTTTTTTTGTGGTGCATTCCAGCTCTCGCTGCTCAAGAGATGAATATAGACCATTCCATCCTTGAACTTGATATAAAAACCTCGTCTCTTACAGAATTGGCGGTATGGTGCCGCAGTCTTGGTTTGAGTGAAGCAGGAACAAAATACGATCTTGCGCAGAGACTTCGCAATTATTACCAATTACCGCCTCCTGATACACAAGCAGTTTCAGCAAATCAACGCACAATTACCATTGAGTCGGCGCGGAGTTCTGAATATTTTACTATAGAGGTGGTACAGGAAGACTACGCCCGGTTCATTGGTAGTGTAGTGATCAGCTTAAACGATGGCGATACTACTCACCGTATTAGTGCGGATGAAATACTGTATAACCGCACCCGTAACCTTATGACCGCCACCGGAAATGTAGACTACATTAGTCAAACCGGCGATAGTGTGCAGACCTTTCGAGGAGAGTCCATTACTATTGATATGGATACTTGGGAAACCGTTCTCTTAGACGGCGTTTCAGAGATGTCGATGTCCGGCGATACAACGACCTATCGTTTTTCCGGCACCGTCATGTCCCATCCAAGTTCCTCCGTAACTATCTTGACCGATGCAGATATTTCAAAAGCTAACAAGCCGGAGGCTCTATGGTCAATTCATGCTTCAAAAATCTGGCTTTTGCCGGGTTCTGATTTTGCTATCTTTAATGCTGTCCTTAAAGTCGGAGAAATTCCGGTTTTTTATCTGCCGTTCTTACACTGGCCTGCCGATGAGATTATTTTTCATCCGGTCATAGGATTCAGGTCCCGTGAAGGTAATTTTGTTCAGACCACAACGTATATCTGGGGACGCCCCAAGGCAACCGGTACATCGGAAAGTTCCATTACGACGGTTATGCAAGGAGCGACTGATCAGGAAAGACGGCGTGAGGGTATTTTTCTGCGCAGTACTGGCAAAAAAGCTACTGATCCTAATGATAAAAGACTTTCTGTTCTTTTTGATTTTTATGCTAACCTTGGAGCTTATGTCGGTGCAGAACTTGAGCTTCCTAAAAAAGACAGCCGGGGCGCTATAACTGTCTCAGGAGGATTAGGCTTTAGCCGTGATATTTACTCTTATGATTCAGGCTATAGCCCTTATGACGGCGCAGGTGAGGATCACTGGAATACCTCATATTTTTTATTCAACGAAGTCCCCTTTCGCTATCGGTTCAATGCAACCGGCTCGTATTCATGGAAATACAGCAATATAACATGGGCTATTCCTTTTTATTCAGACCCTTTTGTAAATCAAGATTTTATCCAAAATCGCTCAGAAACCATGGATTTGTTTAATACGCTGAAGAACGGCGCCGGCGGCTCTGACACCACAAGCAGTACCAGCAGCACTACTATTAGCTCTTATCAGATGCAGGTTAATGCCACTATCTCTCCTGTAGTAACACGATTCAACCCGTATATTACGAACTTGTCGGTCTCTAACCTCAGTACCGTTATGTCATTTAAGAGTCGGAATACAAATTCTGCTTATTACCGCTCGACTGTTCCCAGTTTTTTTTATCCTGATAAATATACCATCTACAGTATTTCTGCAACATTAGGCGGGACTCCTTTTACCTATTCACTGCAAGAACAAAGGGTACAAAATTCTCTGCCAAAAGAGCAGGAAACTCTCCCTGAGGATCCGCTCAAAGATATAGGCGTGCCGATTGTTCCTTGGGAACCGGTTCAAAACCCTGAAGCTAAAAATATTACTTCAAAGGATATGCGGCTTGTGCCTCCTGTCTTAGCGACGCGTTTTGATCTGCCGCAGGCAAACGGCTTACCGCGTTTTACTATTGATTATCGCTTTAACCCTTCATTGTCATCGGAATTGCAGTTTTCCAATGGAGCATGGATGGAAGCTGCTGCTATTGACTTGAACCAAGTTTCCTCTGTGCTTTCTTCGTTTAAGAGCGATGCTACTATTAACTTTGCTTTTGCTCAAACCGAGGGGTTGAATTATTCAACATTTTTCCAGCTCGCTCAAAATAGTGCTGTGCAAGAGTACAGCTATCTTAATGAAGAGGAGTATACAGACAGCGAAAGTATCCGCGAGCGTGCCTATAATGCAAGCTTTTTTTCAAGCACATGGGAATTCGGCGCCGGCATTAAACCTTTTTACCGCAGTAGCGTATGGTCAAACTCCAATTTTCAATACAATATTAAAGGCGTACTTGCCAAAACCATTTTTTCGGGGACCGGTTTAGAACCGCATTGGGATATTGAAGGTTCGCAGTGGAATAAAGATTATTTTGATAACCACCAATTCTCGGTCAATCTTGCAGCTTCCGTTATGGATTTATCACAAAACTTGAATATTGCTATGGATATGCCGCCTGAGGATAGTGCTATAACGGCTAATGCTACCGTCCGCATCTGGCGCAGTGAAACAACACTAAGCGGTAAAATAAACAACCCCGGTCCGGAGCAGATTTTTGATCTCTTTACGCTCAAGGAAACATTCACGTTTGATACTGCCCGTTCAGGCTCATTGCAAGCATCCTTGATCTACGATCCGGAAAAGGAAGAGTTGAGGAGCGTCTCTTCAAATATTGCATGGAATGGTATTTCGGCATCTTTTGTAGCAAGTTATTTGAAGTCCTATGAACTTGATGCGGAGATGGGCTGGTTCATTCCCGCCGATGCTGAAGAGAAGATGCAGCCAAGCACATTTTCTTTGGAATATAACAAAACATTTAAGCACGATTCGCTTGAGCAGAATAATCTTTCTTTTTCATTGAGCCTTCATCCTACACTTACCTTTAATTTGCAACGGTATACCTATTCAAGATTCTCTTTTGTTCTTGGTTTTACCATGAAAATACGTGATTTCTTGGACATTACTTTTTCCAGCACTTCGGAAAATACCGTCGTCTTCCGGTATTTTCAGGACGTGCCGTTTTTTGATCTACCCATAGAGCTACCGGGTGAAAAGAATTTCTTTATCGATCTTTTGAATTCGTTCCGGTTTGATAATGAGATGATTAGACGAAATTCCGGTTTTAAGCTTAAATCGTTTGATTTACATCTGGTACATCATCTTGGAGACTGGGATGCCTCGCTGGGCATTAAGTTATCACCGTATTTGGATGGAAGGGTATACCAGTTTAACAACCAAGTCTCTTTTGTAGTCCAATGGTCGCCGCTTGCTGAAATAAAAACTGAAATACAACATGATAAAGATACGTGGATATTTAAGTAGGAATTGCAGTGTCGGGCAACCCGGATTTGAACCGGGGACCTCTTGGTCCCGAACCAAGCGCGCTACCAACTGCGCTATTGCCCGATAGGATAAAAAAGCCCGTCCAAAAAGACGGGCAACGGGAGCGACGGGGCTTGAACCCGCGATCTCCGGCTTGACAGGCCAGCGTGATAAACCAACTTCACTACGCCCCCAGATACTGTTTGAATAATATATCAAAAGGGCAAATTTTGGTCAAGCGTCATATTACCGCAACAAAGACCCACTTTACTATTTCTCCCTCTTCGTTCATTATGAAACTATAGAAACGTAAGGGGTATACATGGCCAAGGCAAAGAAGAGGGAACAGGAAACAGGTGCAGAGGAACTGTTCCGCCGTTTAAAGTCGAATCCGCCGCTTTTTATCGGGACCGTACTTGTCCTGGTACTTGTTATTGTTGCTTTCGTATTTGTTCCGGCACTTCCCGACTTCGGAACCGACGGGACCGGAAACGATTACATTTTCGGGTACTACGGCGATATTCCGATAAGCTATTTGCCGGATAATTATTTTGGCAGAAACCTCGAGAGGCTTTCACGCATGTACGGTGTTTCACTTGAAAGTGATTATTCTAAAGATTTTGACACAAACAGAATGGCCAACATGGTGTGGCAGGAAACGTTTTACATGACATTGGCCCATGAGGCAATACTTGACGAGACAAAGAACGCCGGTTACAAGGCCCCGACAGTCCAGATAGACAGGGAAATGACCAAGCTTCCCGATTTTCTTGAAAACGGCCGTTTTTCAATAACCAAATACCGTAGTTACAGCAGAAACATGCTTCTTTCCATATGGAAAACAACGGAAGAGGATTATACGGAACAGCAGTATAAAAATGCGTATAACAGTCTTTTGGTTTCTTCAGGAGAGAAAAAACTCATAGAAGATATGAGTTCTCCCGAACGGACCTTCCGGATGGCCCTGTTTCCCCGGACTTCCTACCCGGACGCTGAAGTTGCTTTATACGGAGCTTCCAATCCGGCTCCTTTCAGGATGGTACACCTTTCAAAAATCGTCATAAGTTCAAGTGAAAAGGAAGCCCGGCAGATCCGCGATTCGATACTGGACGGCAGGACAAATTTTGAAGATGCGGCAAGAACCCAGTCAAGCGACGCATCGTCCAAAGACCAGGGCGGCGACATGGGCGTTCGTATAGCCTACGATATTTACAGTATGATTCCCGACGAGGCCGAACGCACGGCCGTTCTTTCCCTAAAGAACGGAGAGTACAGCGAGGTCGTAAAAGATCCGAATGGCTGGGCTTT
>JAITAM010000221.1 GCA_031284085.1 Spirochaetaceae bacterium | reverse complement strand
TCCTCTGTTCTCTCCTGTTAGGTAAAAAGCCGTACGCCGCTCCTGATACCGGCGATGATGTCAAACTCAAGATAGGCAGTTTTGGAGTAAACCTACATTGGCTACTTACCGGCATGGGGGTAATGTTCTTATCTGAAATGGGTGATTCTGGTGCCATTGCCAACAACGAAATATTCCTTAACAAGGATAGTCCCCATAGTGTCATCGGTATCAACAACCGGGTAACGATGTTTCCCTAGTCTAAAGAGGCAGACCAGACGGTACAGACTATGATCATTTTCGAGATTCCACTCTTTGACCAAAGAACAAGTCCTTCACTTCGACCCATTCCACGAAATTCCAGACCTAAAGGCTCATTCTGGAGATTACCCGGACTATACCCTAGTACTCATGCCTAGACGGTTTCAGGACTACAGTACAGACCTTCGGGCTATGGTGGTCTTCAACGGTTTGATGGTGCCGTTGCTCATTCCGGGTCAATGGAGACTTGCATATCGGTCATGTCCGGCTGGTCAAGGGGCAGTACCTCGTAGCAAACGAAGCCAAGCCGGAGACAGAGGTTGCCTATAATACTGAAACTTTTGTAGCTATCGGACGGGTTCGGGCGGTGGTCAAGGAGATTGGGTAAATTTCGCACCTTTTGCTTGGTTTATGTCCGGTTTTTTACTGTATTTTTTAATTAACTCTTTACAAGAACTATATTTGAATTGTTTTGAACGTCTTGGGGTCAGACAAACTTCTCGGTTTCCTCTCGTTTTTTCACACTTTTGCCTTGTAATCAAAACCGGTAATTTTACCAATTATTAATCATTTACTTATATAATATACAATTATTTCAAGACACAGACCTCTGGGAGAGTCCTATTTTGTCTGATACCCTCAAGCAGGTCAGAGGACGTGGAAGCCGGTCATGTATGCGATGCGCTTATGATGGCCTGCACGAACCGTAAGCCGGAAAGCGGCGCTCTGCTATGCTATACCGATAGCAATAACACATTTCCCCGCTGCTTAACTTACTGCCCATCACATCGGGGAAATTCCACAACAGCAGGCCGGCCGCTGAGGTCTGTCCCCCCTATTGTTGAAACCCGCCGGCGGGACTGCCGATACAATACCAAAACTTTAAGTGCAGACTAGAGCTGCCTGCCAAAACGATAACCCATGCCATAAACGGTAAGTAAGTATCTGGGAGATTTCGGATCGTCCCCAATCTTTGCCCGCAAACGCTTTATATGACTGTCTACAGAACGATCGAATCCCTCATAGTCATCGCCTTTGATAGCATCCAGTATTTCATCACGCGTGAAAATCTTTGCCTGCTGCGCCATTAACAAAGTCAGTATCTTGTATTCATCCCGAGTAAGAGCAATGTTCTCCCCGTTTCGGCTTACAATGCGCCTTTCGGTATCCACCACTAAATCATCGTAAGAAAGAAGGCCACCTGATTTTTCTTTGCCCCCACTTCTCCGTAATGCGGCATGAACCCGCGCCATAAGTTGCCGCGGACTAAACGGCTTACATACATAGTCGTCCGCCCCAATGTTAAGCCCGCTAATTATACTTTCCTCATCCACTTTGGCGGTTATCATAATAATAGGTATGTCGGATTTCTGCCTCACCCTTTTGCAAAACTCCTCGCCGGAAAAATCCGGCAGCATCAGGTCAAGAAGTATAAGAGAAAGCTCTGGCCCTGAGTTTTCTTCAAAGAGTTCCATCCCTTCCTTGCCGCTCTTGGCACAGAAAGCGGTATACCCGTTTATTTCAAGATATGATTTTAAGAGATTGAGGATTTTCACCTCGTCATCCACCACTAAAACCTTTTGTCTCTCGTTCAGTTTCAATTCATGCACCCCAATAGCGGATAGATTTGGCAGCGGGATTTACCCTGATCCGCCCTTCAAATACTCGGTACGCACGTCGTCAAGACGTATAAGGCCGCCACCTCTTGCAATATACCAAAATTTCCAGCCGTTACATGAAAGAGTCTCTTGGATAAATGCACCCATTTTGTGTATAGACCCTGTGCGGTTTCCATGCCTAAGCTGCCCATCGGCACAAACAAACGCAGTGGCATTGTAGCGCTTCAGACTATACAGCGTTTCGCCTTCATCAATGAAATGCTCTTTTACCAAAAGCGCAAAGGGAACTTTAACCCGTTTCCCTTTTGCCTCTTCAAGCCATTCCGCTTCCGGCAGAAAATCTTTAATACCGTCTATCCGTGTTTTTGCAAAGGCAATGTATTTGTAGTCTTTCTCTATGCCTATAAAGTTGCGCTTTAATTTCTTTGCAACGGCTCCCGTCGTGCCTGTTCCAAAGAACGGATCAAGTACCAGATCCCCCTGTGCGCTTGTGGATAAAATTATTCTCTTGAGCAGTTCCTCAGGCTTTTGGGCAGCATGAAGTTTTTTCCCGTCCGCTTTCTTTAACCGTTCGGCACCGATACATAGGCCTATTTGCCAGACCGAAGTCATTTGTTTGTGGGCGTTGTATTGTTTCATCATCTTATAATTAAAGGTGTACTTTTTATAGTTTTTGCCCTTTGAACACCACAGAAGCGTTTCGGTTGCGTTTGTAAAACGAGTTCCCAAGAAATTAGGCATTGGATTTGTTTTGTGCCATATTACATCATTCAAAATCCAAAAGCCCAAGTCCAGCATAACGGCGCCGATTCTAAAAATATTGTGGTAAGTGCCTGAAACCCAGATTGAACCCGTGCCTTTGAGAATACGCCTGCACTCGAAGAGCCATGCGGCACAAAACTCATCGTATTCAACAAAAGAGGGAAATTTATCCCACTCATCGCTCACACCGTCAACCTTTGTATTGTTCGGTCTATACAATGCGTTTTCCAACTGCATGTTATAGGGCGGATCGGCAAAGATCAAATCTATCGAGTCATCGGGGAAGTTCTTGAGTTCCGCTATACAATCCCCTTGAATGATGGTATTAAGGTTTTTCATACAGGCCAGCTTCTTTTTTAAGTTTCGGCATTGTACCGGGAACAGACGCACGGCTTTTCGCAAGCCGGCCTGTTCCAAAACTTCGCTGTTGCATCAAAAGCGGCGTACGGTTTTTGCTTACAAGAAATAGAATAGGGGACAGAGCTTAGCCTTCCCTTTTGTTTTGCCGCCTGCCTGCTAGAGG
>JAITAM010000176.1 GCA_031284085.1 Spirochaetaceae bacterium | reverse complement strand
TGGATAAAGCAAGTCTTTGCTGTGCGATGGAATAAAGAACATAACACAACAGGACATTTCTGGGGAGACAGGTTCTGGAGTAGAGAGATTAAGGATGAGAAAGATTTCTGGGCAGTCTTTGAGTATATAGAGCAGAACCCTGTTAAAGCAGGATTGGTAGCGAAAGCGGAGGACTGGGAGTACAGTGGAGCGTATCATCGTTCTCATGGAATAACTCTGATAGTGTCTGAGGTAACGCAGGAGTTCTGGGATAACTTCCACGCTAGGCTTTAGACCGGCAGAAGGGGTCAGACCTCAGAGAGCGGCCTGCTGTAAAAAAAGATATACATTTGTTTTGTTTTATGGTTTAATAGAGAAGTATGTGCAGTATGGTTATGCTATTTTGCCTTCTTATAAGCGGATGTATGAGCTGGGTTGAGGCAGGCGGGCAAGCGCTTAATGGAACCGCTTTTGTTGAACGGACTTTGGCGCTGTACCGAAACGAGGCCGGTATACAGGTGCAGGCGGTACAGGATAAAGCCGGAAAACAATCGCTGATCATTACGACCGATGAGTTTCCTACAGTAACGGTGCGGGCAACACAGGCCGCACCTGATGGGCGGTTCTACCTTTCCTCGCTTTCATTCCTTTGTTCCAGCAATTCAGGGTGGAATGAGTGGACCATGAAACTTTCCGGAACCGGCGTGTTTCAAGGACGGTATGTTATGGCGCTGCATATCAACAATCCGATTGAGCCAAAGGATATTACCGAAGGAAAAATACTGTACAACACAAAACGGCTCATAGGAGAGGACGCGCTCAAAAGTCTGAAAAGCCGGCGTGATCGTATTCTTGTGTTGATAAAATGGATGCACGAGCAACCGGAAAAGCCGACATTTACCAATCGGCAGGAATTTGAATCGTACTGGCGTCCCATTGTCCTGCCTGAATTAGCCGCGGCAAAGCAGCGTCCGCAATCATGGAACACGGAAAATGCGGTATTTGAGCAAGCAGAAGATATTAAATGGAATACAACGTACACAGCATCGGTTTTTCACGAGGAATTATGGACGCTGCGCAATTCCGGTTCTCTCCTTCGAGACTGGGAAGAGGCGGGCGATTGGATATACTTCCAATACCGGTGGGACGATCTGGTACAAGTGCTTACAAAAGATTATAATGTAGCAAAATTGAAGGGGTAATCATGGCTTTTTCATTGTTAGCGTTGTTTAAGATGGGCGGTGCTTTTATGTGGCCGCTCTTGTTTTTCTCAGTAGTAACCGTTGCCATCACATTAGAACGGGCATTTTTTCTGCTCTACCATAATTTGCGCTTGGACGACCTAGAAGAACAGGTTAGTAAGTGTATCCGCACCGGAAACCTTGCCAAGGCAAAAGAGAATTTGGAACTCTTGTCCAAACGCCGTATGGGCGCACGAGTGCTTTTGACTATGGTCAACCGTGCCGCTATGCCGGAATCCCAGCTTGAAAAGGCGGTCGAAGCTGAGGCAATGGCATGTATCACCGACTTGGAAAGCGGCTTTAACTTCCTTACCGCATTAGGCTCTCTTTCTCCGTTGACCGGCTTTTTAGGTACGGTCTCCGGTATGATAGGCGCTTTCCGATCAATAGCCGAAGCCGAGGATGTAAGCGCCCAAATCGTGGCGGGCGGTATTTATGAAGCCCTTGTTACCACCGCATTTGGACTTGCCATTGCTATTATCGCCATGGTTGCCCATTCTTTGTTCAGTTATGTAGTAGATAAATTCGCATCCGACACCGAACGAACCTGTTCTAATTTGATACTTGAGCTGGCGCTTACCAACAAAAAGCCGGCGCCCGGACCGACCTTTCAAAGGTACTATGAACCTCCTCCAAACGAATCGAGGGCTTTGACTCGACAAGGGCAGACTCCTCCTCCTCCCCTGCTTTCTTTGGAGGACTACACGTGAAACTCAAGAGGCGAGGGCGCCGCGGCATTACCGATTCGGGCGCATCAAGCGATATTGCATTCTTGTTGATCATATATTTCTTGGTCATCGCCGGCTTTACCGTCAACAAAGGCTTCCTTTTAGGACTCCCTGCAAAAGAGACAACAAGAATAGTCAAACCGCAAAACGTTGTCCGCTTTAAGCTCGACGACGGCGGCGCTTTATGGTATAACGATGCGGTCATTGATTTTTTAAGTGCGGAACAAGAACTGCGCAGTATATTAGGCGAGCAACCGGACAGCTCCGATATGGTCGTAGCGCTCAGCATTTCCTCCCAAGCGCCGTGGCAATCGGTCGTTTCTTTTGTTGAACTATTACAGGCAAAGATAGGAGTACAATCATTTTCGTTCAAGATGGACGAAAGCACTGAGGTATAAAAACCTATGCATATCAAGCGAAGCCAGCACAAAACCTTTATAATACCGACCAACTCTATGTCCGATGTGGCTTTCTTACTACTCATTTTTATTATGTTGGTATCGTTGATCAATTACCGGCGCGAGGTAAACATAGAGTATCCACAGGTAACGGAACGAGTAGTAGCGCACGATGGGGAGGAAAATATAGAGGTCTGGGTGGATAAAGACGGCGCGCTCTATTTGGATGGAGAAAAAACTGATCTTGAGTCTCTCCAGCGTGATATTATTGCGGCACTCAATAAAGCAGGCGGCACGCCGCGGGTGCATATTATCGCCGATAAAAACACTCATTTTGAACACATTAACCATGTGATTAGCTTGCTGCAGGCGTTGAACTACAACTATGTTAGCCTTGTGGTGAAAGAAACCGGATCGTTTTAAGGAAGCCTCTCATGTTTGCTGATATGAAGATTGTCGTTGTTGAACGGATCGTTGTTTTCATGGTAGCCGGAGCAATTCATGCTGTATTGATGTTTGGTGTTGTGGTTGGTAACGGCGCGGTTACGCAAGAAGAGGTGCCGGCACGGGAGATACGGCTGGTTACCATTCAAGAGGAGATACCATCCTTGCCGGTTCCCAAACCGTTGCCGGAACTTCCTAAACCGCCGCCTGAAACGCCCCCCGATCTCGTGGATGAACCTCTTGCGGAAACCGTAGTAGAAACTGAGGATGCTCCCGACCAGCCGCCTAAAACACCGGTGGAA
>JAITAM010000140.1 GCA_031284085.1 Spirochaetaceae bacterium | reverse complement strand
GTGGACGAAACGATTCTGAAGTCAGAATTGAATAACGCTGATAGTATTTGAGGTAACGCAGGAGTTCTGGGATAAGTTCCACGCTAGGCTTTAGGAGGCTGCAAGGGGTCTGTCCTTCTCTAAATCTGCTGGCAGGTCGGAACAGGTTGGCCTGCTACTCTTTCTTTCGCAGTTCCGCAAGAGCTTCCAAGCCGAAAATACTCCCGTTTTTTAATTCCTCAGTGATTTCATTAGGCACAAGCATCATGGAATTGCCGGCTTTTAAGCCCTCGTTAAGAATAGATAAGGTCTTCAACTTCAGGGCATTTATATCTTTTGCATAAACTGCAGCAGCCTCTTCAAGCCTGCGTGCAATTTCAATTTCAGCCTCAGCAAGCAGCACACGACTCTTCTTTTCTCGTTCCGCCTGCGCCAAACGCGAAAGAGAATCCTGCAAGCCTTCTGGAATTTGAATGTCGGTAATTTCAATATGCTGAATGGTGATGCCCCATTCGGTTGTCTTCTCATCAACTGTGGCTTGGAGCTTCTTTTCAATAACACTGCCATCACGCAAAAAAGTCGTGAGGTCCGTGCTGGAAACAGCGTTACGCAGCGCGGTCTTCGATGATAAAATAACCGCCTCTTCGTAGTTTTCAACTTCAAGAGCTGCTTTTTCCGCATCCCAAACCAGCCAAAAGCACAAAGCATCCACACGCATCGTAACCGAATCAAGACTGAGCGTTTCTTGCGCAGAGAAATCAGAGACCCGAATACGCATATCAATTCTCTTTGCAATTCTATCTATGAGCGGGATCAGCACAAAGAGTCCCGGACCGCAAACCCGATGAAACCGACCGAGCCGCAGCACAACGGCTCTCTCCCATTCATCGCATTTTTGAAGAACCGGCGTGATAAAGACCACTATGCCGGTGCAAAGCGCACTAATCCCAAGGTAAGGGAAGCCAATCGCAGCAACCGCTATAACGACAAGAAAGAAAATCTTTAGTGCATCCGCCCACCGCGGGAAAAGCATCATGCAGACAAGCGCTATAACAGGACTGCTAAAAACTATGCTCCACTCAAGCAGATTAGGCTCTTCGTTGCGGCTTAGGAAAACCGCCACCGCACAGATAATAATAAGCAAGGTTATGCCCACACTCGCCATATTCAATATCCAATCCGAACGCTTTTGCGTATGCGGGTTGTTTTTTATCAACGTTTTTTTCGTTTTTTTCATAGTTTCTCCATTTTTCTTCATTCCACTCTCCCTCTAAAACTTTGAAAACAGGTTGTGCCGCGGGGTCTATCCACCACCCCGCTTCTATTAAGCAAAAAGCTGTGCGCCGTTCCCGATACCAATGCCGAAACGTTGAAACAGCCTGCGGCTGTCAGGCAAAAAGCCGTGCGCCGTTCCTGATACCAGCACCGAAGCTTTGAAGCACGCTGGCATGTGGTGTGAGCTGTGCCTGCTATTCTTCTTTTCGCAGCGGATAGGCATCGAATAGTTCAAACAGTTCTTCACGTTTTACACCAAGCCCTTGCATATCCTGCAAAAACCGATTTGCAATCTCCTGCACTTTTTTTCTACGCGTCTCCTCTTCAGGTTTCATACCTTGATTGGCGATAAAAGTGCCGGTTCCCACTTGCGTCATAAGAATACCACGTATTTCCAATTCACCGTACGCTTTGACTATTGTGTTAGGATTGATTTTAAGCTCCACAGCCAAAGAACGAATCGTCGGCAGTTTATCGCCCGATTTCATCTGCCCGGAAAGAATAGCATACTCTACCTGTTGAATTATCTGCCGGTAGATCGGAACACCATTACTTTGGTCGAGTGAAAAAGTGATACTCCCTTGGGTTGTTGTTCTACTCATCTGAATACAATTAACTTAATAATTACGTGATAGTGTCAAGCTTTATATTTTGTATTCGCTATACGATGCAGCTTTTTTTCGATAACTCTTCTCAAGACGCTTGAGGCTCTCGATAAAATCTTCATCTTTGACCGTAAGCCGTTCATAAACATTGCTCACAGCCTCGACAGCCTCAGGCCGGCTCTCCTCTTTGGGCGGATCAGCCTTGAGCGCTTGCGGCGCATGACGCGGACGGCTTAACCGAAACGCTATGCCGGTTATACTCAGCTCAGGAAACGTATCTTGAAAAGATTTAAGCACCTGATGCTGCTTTGCTTGCAGCAGCTGTATCCATGCCGGATGATCGGCTTCAATGAGCAGTATACTAAGGTCAAGTTCCACGATCCGTGAATGATCAACGATTGCCGCAATACGCTCATGGGCGGCGATTTGCACCCATGATGATGAAAGCTGTTTTTGAGTTTGCACTCTCTTAAAAAGATACTCGTCCATAACGGCCGAAAGTATTTCGCCTGCACGTCTCATAAAAGGGAGTATAAGATATGGGAAAGGAAAATTGCAAGCAGGGCGCATCTTTTTTGTCTTGATTGATCCGGTTTGTTCTACTACACTTGCGATATGAGGAAAAGAACAGCGGTATGGGGCATTCTTATTATTGCTTTGTCCTGCGGCTGGGTACTATTTTACCGGTATGGAAGTACAATTCAACAGAGACGCATTGAAGAAAAAGAGGCCCGCGTTAAAGAGCTGCAAGAAACTCTTATCCCCTTGCGCTTTAAGCTTAAAGAACGGGCCGGCGACACCTTAACCGTTGGCTTTCAGTTTTACTCTTTGGCTGTAGAAAATATTGATACTGTTGATGACATGGAAGACTTAGCCGGCGGAAAGGAAATCGGGCCTTTACACAGCTTCACGTTGGAAGGCACAGAGCTTTTTATCGACTGCCTTAAATTTCATAATAAGGGCTTTTTACCGGTTGATCCGGATGCTCTGTTTGTCTTTCCTTACCGGATTTTTACCGATCTTATTCCACCGGACAATGGTATTATGATAGTTGATTTGTACGATGAGGACGGTTTCCCAGCTATTTTTAATAGTTTTGATCTTGATGCACAGGACAAGGAGCGTCTTTTGCAGGTTTACCAGCAGCTCAAAAAATACGGAACGATCACTGACCCTGCGCTCCAGAACGAAATCTCCGGCAACGCT
The DNA here is from genome assembly GCA_031284085.1 of Spirochaetaceae bacterium. Lineage (GTDB taxonomy): Bacteria > Spirochaetota > Spirochaetia > Treponematales > Breznakiellaceae > BOBG01. The sequence continues at coordinate 1,849 of JAITAM010000140.1, read as the reverse complement.
CTTCATGACATGAAAAATATAAGCCGGTTTCGGGTAGATAGGTGGTACGATCTGGTCGTACATATCAAAAAAGGTTCCTTAGAATTTGTAATGGAATAAACGTATGAATATATCCCTTGTTGAACGCCTTGAATCGTTTTCAGATTCTCTTTTTACCGTTAGCGGTGCGCTAACCGGCCTTGTGATAGGCAGCGGCGCAATTCTTTTGATCATAGCAGTCGTGGTATTTATACAAAGTTACTACAGACTCAAATTGATGGCGGAGGCTTGCGATGCCGACAAGCGCCCGCTTATTTTTTCGGCATTGGTAGAAACACTGGGGAAAATCATCAGCGCCATCGGTGTATTAGCCCCGCTTCTTGCCGCTCTTGTTATCCTATTCGGTCTTGCCAAAGGATTGTCTGCGCTTAATGAGTTCTTTGCCCGTGAACAGCTCATAAAAGAACTGTCTATTGCCATAAACTTTTTGAACCAAAGCGACAAAGTCCTTGATGTCCGCGTACAAGAGGTCAAGGACGGTATCAGCACGCTGCGGATCGATTACAAAGCATCGGATTCCAAAGATTCCTCTATTCCGCCTGTAGAATGGACTAAAACGCTGAGTATACGGGGAACAGAACTTCATTTTGATTGTATGGTCTTTAATTTTAGTTATTCTGAAGTCGGGTCTGGGCGCCAAAGAAACATTGCAATTCCCTATCGGATATTCAGCAATGTGGTGGCGGCGCGTGAAGGCATCAATTTATATGAAGACGCTGCGCTTATCCCGCAAGAAGACGATTACGGTTTTATTCCGTCTGTGTATCGTGAAAAATTGGTTAAGCTGCTGAACGAGCCGCAGTTTGCTTCTTCCGTGGGCATACGTTCAGTAAACGGGAGTGATGTGTGGCATCGTGATGCCAGAGCGGGCGATCGTCTCCGGATAAAAGTGGAACAAACCGGCGGTATTACGCTGGAACTTATCTCCCGTGGAAATGCCCAATAAGAGGGTGCGGGTGCCGTAAACATAGAGGTATCTATGCCATAAACGCAGGTGCGGACGGCGGCTCTAGAATACGCTGGTATATGGCCTGCTTGCAGGCAAGCAGGCGTACTCCGTTCTGGATACAATGCCGTAACTTAGGAACACGCTGGCGTATGGCGTGGGCTGCGTAGGATTTTTTGAATGATGAAAAATATTTTTAGTATTGCATTACTTTCATTTTTACCCATTTCTGAATTACGCGGAGCTATTCCTCTTGCTCTTGCACGAGGAATCCCGTGGTACTTTGCCTATCCTTTTTCGGCGATCTGTAATGTTCTTGTAGTACCGATATGCTGGCTTTTTCTTTCAACGATTCATAAATCTCTGCTTCACCTGTCATGGTATCAAAAAATCTTTGAGCGTTTTGTCGAACGCACTCGCAAAAAATTAGCGCTTCCCATAGAAAAATGGGGCGCACTTGCCATCGCTTTCTTTATTGCAATCCCGCTTCCTTTAACCGGCGTATGGACAGGCACTCTGGGCGCATGGTTATTCGGTGTGCCGAAAGGCCGGACTTTCCTAGCCGCTCTTTTAGGGGTGGCAGTATCAGGCGCCGTCGTAACTCTTATCATCATCTTAGCAACAAGCCGCGCCGGCGTGTTTTAGGCCGGCCTGCGAGGTCTGTCCCTCGAGGTCTGTCCCTTGTCCCCGTTACAGCAGCCTTTGAACCCGCTGGCCTGCCTGCTTGTAGGCAAAAAGCCGTACCGCCTGTCCCCGTTACAGCAACCTTTGAAACAGGCCGTGCCTGCCTGCCTGCTTGCTATGCTCTTACTTAGATAGTATTCTACTAATTATGACTGTTCAACTTTCACCCTACCGGCTTGG
>JAITAM010000086.1 GCA_031284085.1 Spirochaetaceae bacterium | reverse complement strand
ACGCCCACCGCGATACTCTTGTCCGGCAGCGGGCAGGAAGTGGGGCGCGCCTTTGACGTGCGGAGTATAAGCGCGCTTGTGGTGGTATAAGGCGGTATCTTTATGATACGCCGTAGATTTGAGTGAACTATGGATCGGCTGTTCTTACGCAAAACCAGTTTAGTAGATTATCCTTCAAAGGTGGCCGCGGTGCTGTTCTTCGCGGGCTGTAATTTGCGCTGTCCGTGGTGTCAAAACCGGGAGCTCGTTCTGCCTGATCTTCTTGTCGGGAGGACTGACCTCCTGAGCATTGATGAGGTGGAATGCTATCTTGTGAAGCGCCGTTCCGTTTTGGGAGGCGTGGTTTTAAGCGGCGGAGAGCCGACCCTCCGCGCCGACTTGGGGCGGATCGTGAAGCGTCTCAAAGCTTTGGGGTTTCCGGTGAAACTTGATACCAATGGGATGAATCCGGGCCTTTTAGAAGGTCTTTTTTCCCAAGAGGAAACCCGACCCGATTACATCGCTTTGGATCTGAAGCTCCCTCCAAAGCGGTACGGGGAACTTTCGGTGCGCGGCCTGTCTGAAGGGAGCGTGGATACACAGGGAGAAGCGGGAGAGGCGCTGAAAGAAAGCGCCGCTCTGATCCGCTCCTCCGGCATAGCTCACGAATTCCGCAGCCTCGCTCTCCCTGAAGCTTACCTTAAACCCGAAGAGATATGTGCTATGGCGGCTATGGTTGACGATGCGCCGTGGTATTTCAGGGTTTTTAGAGCCGGCAATTGCCTTAATCCGCTCTGGAACACCCTAGAGGCGCCCGACCCCAAAGCAGCCGCCGCTTTGGCGCGGAAGGCTTGCGAAGCGGACAAGCGGGGGATTGGAGCCTAATACTTCTTAAAGAGCGCGGGGCTTGTCTCAAGCAAAGACTCAAAGCCCTGCGCCCCCTATCCTGCTGCGAAGCAGGTCTTCTTTTTTATTATGCACTTGTATTATTCACAGCAATACGCTATCTTGCCGTAATTTAATACATACTAAAACAAGGGAAGTATCGCACTTTCCTTTGTACTTCTTTCTAAATAACTATACGGAAGGCTTTATATGATTGAAATCCTCATTACAGGCGGCGGTTATGGCGGTATTGCGGCGGCGAAAAAACTTTCAAAAGCGCTTAAAAAGCGAAAAGACCTGAATATCACCATCATTGATAAAAAACCCTTTCATACTTTGATGACGGAACTACACGAAATTGCAGGACACAGAACGGAACCTGACTCGGTGCGTATTCCTTACGCCAAAATCTTCGGCGTATCTAAGGTGAAGGTCGTAATAGATACGGTGCTGTCCATTGATTTTAACAAAAAACAGGTACAGTCCGCCACGAAGAGCTATTGCTACGATTATCTCATCGTGGGAACGGGCGCGCAGCCCAACTTTTTTGGTATTCACGGTATTCAAGAGAACGCCTTTACCCTCTGGTCATTCGATGACGCTTTGAAACTCAGACACCACGTTGAAAACGCCTTTGAAAAAGGCATTGCCGAGCCGAATCGGGTCAAGCACACGCGCCTTTTGACCTTTGTTATTGCCGGCGCAGGCTTTACCGGCATTGAACTGGCCGGAGAGCTGTTTGAATGGCGTGATACTATCTGTGAAAAATGGCGGACGCCTCGAAACGAGGTGCGTATCATTATCGTAGAGGCTATGGCGGATATACTGCCCACTTTTGATGCTGAGCTGCGTGCCGATGTCGAATATTACCTCAAGAAACACGGCGTGGAAGTCTTAACAAGCACCTTCATTACCGGAGCGGAGGCGGGAATTGTCCACTTGAAGGATGGCTCGACCATTGAGACGGAAACTTTTATCTGGACGGCAGGCGTTGACGGCAGCGCCTTTGCCGATTCCCTTGAACTTTCCAAAGGCCCGTTCGGAAAGGAAACGGATCAGGACAAAAAGAACCGGCGCGGACGCCTTTTGGTCAACCAAGAGATGCGTTCGGTCGATTATCCTGAAGTTTACGCGGTAGGCGACACAATCTGGTTCACTGAGAACAATAAACCCTTGCCGCAAATTGTCGAAACCGCCTTGCAAACCGGAGAAACCGCGGCGGACAACATAATTGCGGCCATACAAAAAACAAAGGCCAAAGCTTTCAAGCCCAATTACCACGGCATCATGGTATCGGTGGGCGCCCGCTACGCGGTTTCTAATGCTATGGGTATAAAACTCAAAGGCTTTCTCGCCCAGTGCATGAAACACATGGTCAATTTGCATTACCTCATCGGCATTGCGGGTATTAACCAATGCTGGGAGTATATTAAACATGAGTTCTTGGACATTCGCACGCAAAGGTCATGCGTCTACGGCTTCGGCTCTTACAAAAACCGCGGCTATTGGCTTTTGCCGCTGCGGCTTTGGGTCGGACTCGTATGGGTTTTTGAAGGGATCAACAAGATCGGAGAAGGATGGTTGAGCTGGGAAGCCGGCACCAAATCGAACTGGATGTTTTCCTCCGGTGTAGAACAAGCCGGTATACGGCAACTGGATTATACTGAGGCGGTAACGGCGGCTTCCGATGCGGCAGAAGCTGTGGAGGAAGTGGTAACGGCAGCCTCCGGTGCGGCAGAAGTTGTGGAGGAAGTGGTAACGGCGGCCTCCGATGCAGTAGAAGCAGCGGCGGAAGCGGTGGGCGCTGCGCTGCCGGACTTTCATACCATCTGGGATTTCACCAAGCCTATAGTCGACATAAACGGAGGGCTTGCAACATGGTTCAGGACGACCTTTATGGACGGCATGATGGCGTACATCCCCTTTCAAGTCTTCCAGTTGATGATAGTCGCGGTGGAAATAGGCGTAGGCCTTATGATGATAGGCGGCTTATTCACGTGGATCGCCGCTCTGATTTCTATAGGCTTGTGTCTGGTCTTCACAGTTTCAGGCATGTTTGAATGGAATAAAGTGTGGTTTATCTTTACCGGCTTCCTCCTGATGGGCGGAGCAGGCCGGGCGTTTGGCTTGGACTGCTGGGTAATTCCGGCGATCAAAAAGTGGTGGAACGGCACGAGATTCGCCCGCAAAACCTATCTTTACTTTGACGATCCCTCCCGCTGAAAGGCCGCCCTTTTGTCTGGGCGCGGCTTTGAGGCAAGACGCCCCCTTTTTGCTTGACTTTCTTCACAGACATAAGATAATTCTTTTTACGGATGGCGGCGCTGCACCGTCATCCATACAACTTATACAAAGAGAGGAACGAACGTATGAAAGCATTGGTGCTTGAAGAGAAAAGAAGGCTGAGCCTGAGGGACTTTCCCATCACGGAAACCGTCGGCCCTTATGATGTAAAAATCCAAATAAAAGCCTGCGGCATTTGCGGCAGCGACATACATTACTTTGTGGAAGGGGCTATCGGCTCCTTTATTGTCAAGGCGCCTCTGATCATGGGGCATGAGGCGGCGGGCATTGTCATCGAAAAAGGAGAGAAGGTAGCGAACATCGAGAAAGGGGACATGGTCTGTATGGAGCCGGGCATTCCCAACGCGCATTCCCATGAAGTATTGGAAGGAATCTACAACATTGATCCGGAGGTGGTCTTCTGGGCTACTCCGCCTGTGCATGGATGCCTACGAGAGACGGTCGTTCACCCCGCTCAGTTTTGCTTTAAGCTCCCGCATGGCATGAGCGCAGCTGAGGGGGCAATGATGGAACCTCTTGCCATTGGCATTGAGGCTGCGAAAAAAGCCGCGCTTAAACCCGGAGACACTGCTTTGGTAGTAGGGTCAGGGACTATCGGCGTTATGTGCGCTCTATCGGCTCTTTCAGGCGGCTGCAGTACGGTGTTTATTTCCGATGTAAAGCAGGAAAAACTGGATTTTATCGGGGCCTATGATAAAAATATCGTTCCGGTAAACTCAGGCAAGACGGATTTGCTTGAATTTATTATGAAGAAGACCGGCGGCAAAGGCTGTAACGTGGTTTTTGAAGCATCGGGAAACCCCCGTGTGTATCCGGATTTTTTCAGAGCCTTGAGGAAAGGTGGAAAAGCCGTTTTGGTCGGCATGATGAACGGTACTGTTCCTCTTGACGTGGCATTTCTGCAAGGGCGCGGCGTCAGTATTGAAACAATATTCAGGTACACCAACTGCTTTGAGCGGGCCATAGCTTTGGTAAACGCCGGAAAGATAGATATTAAACGTTTTATCAGCAAGACATTCACCTTTGAGGATTCTCTTGCCGCATACGAATATGCAGCGGCAGGCCACGCAGATACTATAAAGGTAATGATAGAACTCTAGGGTATATTCACAATTCCCCAACTACAAGACCGATAGAAGGCATAAAGAGTTATTTTGACCGTCTCGCGTGCGCTAGCATCGTTATCGACGGTGCTAGCCGTCTTCATCGAGGTTATTAAGGTCTTCACCAGTGGTCAGAGGCAGGGACCTGCCCTGCTGTGGCTGTCAGACGAAGAGCTGCACTCCGCCTTTTCATATTAACACCGAAGCTTTGGAACAGCCTGTGGCTGCTGCTTGTAGGCAGAAAGCCATACTCCGCTCCCGTTACAACAACCTGCGGCTGCTGCTTGTAGGCAGAAAGTCGTACTCCGCCCTCGTTACAACAAGCTGCGGCTGCTGCCTGTAGGCAGAAAGCCGTACTCCGCTCCCGATACAACAACCTTAGAAACACGCTGGCGTGCTGACGTGCGGCTGCGGCTTAATCAAGTATAATATCTTGTACTTTTTCTATAAAAGGACGCCTAAGCTGGTTTCGCGCCCTGCCCGACCATTCACCAATATCATTCTGTTGGCTTAGAAAAGTCCACAGTTGTTGAGCCGGCGCAGTCTTACCAAAACTATAGAGAGCCGCACCAAAGTAGTACACGGTTTTGTAATATTCTACATCATCAATATACTCAAGCAGATCACGACGCCGGCCCAAAACCTCAAACAAGGCATTCAAATTGCTAAAAGAAAAGTCGTACCGGCTTAAAAGCATCTCTTCAATGAGAAGGGTATTCTGAATCAAAAAAGAAAACATGAGGTGTTCTGCCGCACGCTCGTACTGTTCGATAGCATAATAGTACAAGCCTAAAGTCCTATGTACCCGTTCAACGCTGAAATTATCATGGCGGTATACAGCTAACAATCGGTTTACACCTTCGTTTTGCAGTATACGCATCATGGCATTACGGGTGCGGATGCCGGTATCGCCCTGCCAGCGGGTATCCAAAGCTAAAATCTCTTGAGCTTTGGCTGTCATAGCGCTATAGTCCTGCCGGATCTTGAGCAAATCGATCATTTTGTACAGAATCTCTATCTCAAAGCCGGTATTCTCAAGAAATTCCCGTTGATCGTAAGCTTTCTGGTATTGCAGGAGGGCAATGTTTAATTCCCCTTCTATCCGATACACTTCACCTATCCAATACTCGGCTTCAGGATAATCTTTAAGCTCTTTGAGTTCTTCAAGCGCCCTTTGCCCCGATCCTTGAAGAGAATCCTTAGGCACTCGGTAGTATAATTCGGCAAGAGCAGAAGCCGCATCAACATGGTGGCGTTCGTTGATATACTCTTCAATTCGTTCAAGGTTATCTTCCATACGGCGTACTTCATAAATTGATAGAATATCTATCATTGCCTGTTCCATATATTCGTACATGGAACGCCGTTCCCGTTTAGCCTGCTCAAAGGCAATGAGCGCTTCTCCATATTTACCGCTTCTAAAAGCAAACTTTCCCTGCTCCAAAATAAACCAATAGGGGCGGGCGGCTTGTTGTTGTGCCTGAAGTCCTGATAGACCGAGGAGAAAAAGTAATAAAGCATAAAACATCTTCTTTTTCACGGTTTTCATGGTAGATCATACAAGACTATTTGTCAAATACAGGCGCTAAACTTCACTCTTATATTAAGCAACAGCCCGCCAGCACGCCAGCGTATTTCAAAGCAGCCGCAGGCTGTTCCAAAGCTTCGGCGTTAGTATGAAAAGGCGGAGCAAGACTCTTCGTCTGACAGGAGCCCGGCCTGTTCCAACGTTTCGGTGTTGTATCGAAGGCGGCGTACGGCTTTTTGCAGGCCGGCCTGAAGACTGATCTGGCTTTCTTGGAAAAAAACCAACTTTTTTTATCAGAAAATTGACATTTGTAAAAGAGAAGTTGTATACTCTTTAGTATGAGCTTAACTGCACAAAAGCACGGCTTAAATCATCCTAAGAATTCTAGAAAAGGGGGATCTCAAATGTCCAAGAGTTATTTTATTGCTTTGGGGGGGGGGGGGGGGGGGGGGGGGGGGGGGGGGGGGGGGGGGGGGGGGGGGGGGGGGGGGGGGGGGGGGGGGGGGGGGCGCGGGGGAGGGGGGGCGGCGGGGGGGGG
>JAITAM010000242.1 GCA_031284085.1 Spirochaetaceae bacterium | reverse complement strand
AAATCCGTACTCTCCTCCCGATACAAGAACCTTTGAAACAAAGCTGGCGGGTTGGAACAAGCTGGCTTGTTAGAAACAGGCTGGCCTGATTTTTCTTGACCTCCAAGATAACAGGCTTTAATATTTTTGAGAGGGGCATGACTTTCCCTCAGACTTTTGATTACCGTTTCCCTTTTGAGGAAGGAGGATACAAGCTGATGAAAATGTATAGTCATAAGAAACTCTCTTTTGCAGTGATATTCCCAGCGGTCTGCGTTCTGATTATCTTTTTGGTTACGGTGAGTTTATCCGTCGTCTTTGTGTTTAATTTTCGCTCCGTTGCATCTCAGGGTGTCATAGAGCAGACTAAAGACAAGATCAACCTCATGCAGGATCGGGTAATCTCTTCTTTTAGGATGTGGGAGGCCCTTATTTACCATGGCGCTTTTGCTGCGGCCCCTTTGCTTACCGAGAGCCCTATTTCTCCGGAAAATACCCTTGCTTTGGAGGACCTCTTCGTTCGGATGCAACAATCACAAGAGGGAGTAAACGACCTCTACGCCAGCAGCATCCAGCGGTGGATAGAGCCGGGAGGGTTTAGTATTATCAGCACCAGAGTCCCTGCCGATCCTAATTGGGATAACACCACCCGCGATTGGTACTTAGGCGCCAAAGCAAACCCTGGAAAAATCGCCTATGCCGCCCCTTATATCGCCTCGAATACAGGCATCCTTAGCACCGCCCTTTCCACTGTTATCACCGACATTCAAGGCAGGAATTTGGGGGTCATGGGAGGGCATATTTCCATTGCCTTCTTGAACGACCTCATCCAAAACTCTACTCCCTTGTCGTCGTATCAGGAAACTTACTTTCTCAATAAACAAGGGCTTTTTATTACCCATTCGGATCAAGAGGCGGTTTTGAAAAAAGATTTCTTTACCGAGTCCGGCTTGGAAATCTACCGTAATCAGATCACACGGTTAGAGACCGGTTCCGATACGATCTCCGTCCTCGATCAAAATTATTTTATCTATAGCGTATTCATCGCAGGACCTAATTGGATTCTACTCACGAAGATTCCCCGCTCGGTTATCTTTGCGGAGACAAACCGGATCACCTTCATCCTGATCACCTTGGCATTAAGCTTGGTCTTGGTGATGAGCTTTATCTCGATTATCCTCACGCGGAGTTTGGTGCGTCCTTTGCAAGAACTAGAAGCCTTTTCTATCAACCTATCCCAAGGAGATTTCTCCGGCACTGTCCCTGAATATCAAATCAAAGAAACCGGCTTGCTTGCCGAAGGCTTTAACACTATCAACGCAAATATTTCATCGCTTGTGAAGCACATCATCGGCTCTTTTCAAATCATGCACCGATACGCAGAAGAGTTACGCACGATCATGGAGCAAAACGCCCTTTCCACCATGAAAATCACCGAATCGGTTCACGCCATCACAGCGCAAATCCGAGAATGTTCCAAGCAAACCGGGCAAAATACCGACTCTGTAGTTCATATCGACCATGAAATCGAGGCTTTTAATGTAACCGTTGTGGAACAAGGGGCCCAGATTGTAGGCGCTTCGCGGTTTATTAAGGAAGTGATGGAAAGTATTAGTAATGAAGAGAAACTGATCGCAGGGTTAAGCGAACAGATTAAGCAGCTTGTGGATAGTGCAAATCTGGAACATAGCCACATCCTTAAGTCTGCGGATATTGTGGGACAAATGGATAAAGACTCGGAAGCGCTGGTAGAAATGAATAAGGTCATAGCCGGAGTGGCGGATCAGACGAACCTGCTTGCGATGAATGCCGCTATAGAGGCGGCTCATGCGGGACAAGCGGGGAAGGGCTTTGCGGTGGTGGCTCAGGAGATCCGCAAACTTTCGGAGACTACCGCAAATCAGGCGAAGAGTTCGAGCGCCACTCTCCTGACGATAAAGCAGCGCATAGGGGAAATAGCAAAGCTAGCGAGCATTATTGAGCGGTCTTACGGACAAACCAACGAAATTATTCAGGCGATTAACTTTCGGGTAAGGGATATACGCCATGCCGCGGAGGAACAGGACGCAGGATCAGTTCAGATTATTCAAGGGCTTACCGCGATAGACGGCATAACCAAACGGGTAGAGAACTATGCAGTAACGATAAAGCAGGAAGCGCGGTCGTATTTGGGAAACGCCCAGCAGCTTTCCGAGAGTATAAACCGCATAGAACGACAGATACAGGATATAAGCAGGCAAATCGAGCAAGTATCCCGATCTTTTCAAACTTCGATGGAACAGAATACCGGAGCTCTTGCATCTATGAATCAGGCTCTCAAGAAACTGAAGATCAGAGACTGAATCCTGTTTCTGGCCTGCAAAAAGCCGTACTCCGCTCCCAATATAAGAACCTCTGAAACAGGCTGGCCTGCAAAAAGCCGTACTCTGTTCCCGATACAAGAACCTTAAAAACAGGCTGGCCTGAAGGGTCAGACCTCAACCTGCTTCAAGCAGGCAAAAAGCCGTACTCCGTTCCTGATACAAGAACCTCTGAAACAAAGCTGGCGGGCTGGCCTACAGAGCAAGTATGACTCCGATAAGAGCCGCAGCCACAATGCAGAAAACAGGATGCCCCAGAGCGGTCTTCTTGAGAAGGCGGAATGTTATAAAAATAACGGCAAAAACAATGAGTTCCTGCCATTTGATAAAGTCGTACCACAGCTCGGCAGTTCTGGAAAAAAGTGCAAGACGCAGTATACCAAAACCCGCAGCCCCGATAAGCCCCGTTGCCGCAGGACGCAGGCCGGAAAAAACCGCTTGGACGATACGGTTATTCTTGAAAGCCGTGAGAATGCCGGCTATGATGCTGATAATTATAATAGAAGGACTTACCAAGCCAAGCGTGGCGATGACCGCGCCCGCTATAGAGGCGCACTGGAAACCAGCATAGGTAGCCATGTTTACTCCTATCGCGCCGGGAGTCGACTCCGCAATAGCGATCATGGTGGCAATGTCGGAGACCGTAATCCAATCGTACCGCTCGGCAAGCTCGTACAAGAACGGCACCGTTGCTAGCCCTCCGCCCACAGAAAACAGGCCGATTTTGAAAAATTCTACAAACAGAATGCCTACAATCATAAAACTATCCGCGCTTTTTGCTAAAACCTTTTGTGCATAAGAAACCGGTTAATCCAGCTGCGATAATGAGGAATATCGGCGAGGTTTTGAAGAAGACCGATAATCCGAATGCCGCTATACAGATGATAAGCGAAAGACGGCTTTTAAGCGTCTTCTTCCCCAAGTCCATGACGGCATTGACGATAAGCACTCCTACGGCAATCCGAATACCGGCGCAGGCGTGTTGTACTAAAGGCTCATCCGCAAAGCTGCTCATAAAAGCTGCGATGATCGTGATGATGATCAGGGACGGCAGGATAAAACCGAAGGTTGCGATAATGCCGCCTGCTATACCTTTGCGCCTGAAGCCGATAAAGGTCGACACATTGACCGCTATTATACCGGGTGTTACCTGCCCTATTGCAAAATAGTCCATGAGTTCATCGCGGCTGGTCCATGCTTTTTTTTCTATTAACTCTCGTTCCAAAATCGGAAGCATAGCATAGCCGCCGCCGAAGCTCACGCAGCCCATCTTAAAAAAAGTGAAGAATAAATCAATGCAAGAAAGAAAAGCGGATACGTGCTGCTGTTTCATAATGATTAGTGTAAGACAAAAGTCTTAAAATTTTCCTCCTGCACCCCCGTGTGAGCGACCGCTCGAACCGGTATGGGTAGTGCTGCCTGTGCCGCCGCCTGTATTGTTGGTTTGGCGTGCGGTCTTTGTCGTGGTACTGTAAAGAAACTGGTCGCTCCTGCCGGTTACTTGAAAACTGCCCTGCTTTAGATAAGCTTGCGCGGACCGCTGTGAATGGATGCTCTTCAACTGGCTTTTTAAGGCAAAGGCAACGGCAAGCGCAATACCAAGCGCAACCAGTGCAATGACGAACAGCAGCAGCCGCGTTTCTTTGCCGGCACTATGAGGAGCGCTCTCAGGATCAGCGCTTCCCCGATCAAAGGGAGCGCCTGAACGCGCATGATCAAGGTAATAGACAGTATCGCTCAACAGGGTGCTGAACGCCTCAAAATAGCGCCCTTCTTGCAGCGCAGACTTCATACGTTCAATGGTGCGCCGCAGCCCATAATCGGTGAACACTCGCATACCGTAGCCGCTGGTAGAAAGATGGAATGTCCTCTCTTCCATAGCGATAAGGAAGAGAATCCCGTCCCGACTTTCACCTATGCCGTAGCCGTTGTAGTCAAAATAATCATCGGCAAAGTCTTGCGCCGGTTTCCCGCCTAAATTGCTCTGTGTAACAATGGCTACGTCAAACTTGTATTCCTGAATAATGGTATCAATGTCGTGAGCCAAAGCCGTCCTTTCCGCAGTGGAAAGCGCTTCGGCTTCATCGACCACCCGGTCAAGGGCTGCCGTTACAGCACAAGACAAAACAAAAGCTGCACACAAAAGCGCTCTCTTCATTATTATTCCCTCTTAATTCTTATAGGCCGTGTCGCGGCCTACACGTAAGCCGGCGTGTTTGATTGATACATTATTCGAGCAGCCCGCTATAAAGTCAACACAGACTGGCCTTTTGCATAAAGCAAACGCTGTTTTATATGAGGACTTTGAGGAGCAGCGCACCGAAGACAAAGAGGGCGGCGCCGAGACCTAAGAACCACGCCCAGAATCTCGCCCTTGATACCGGCAGGTCGCTTACCAGTTTCCCGGTCTGCCCATTTATGGCAAAACAGTAACGCTTGCCCTCGTACAAGGTTGTGAGCATCCACACCGGTACGAAAACGTAACGGATAAAACCGTTCTGCACCTGTACCGATGAACTTTGCATCGTTACGCTGCTGTAAGACAGCACCGAAGTGGCAAGTAAAGTTTCTAAGGTTTTCTTTATGCGCTCTAATGCCCGCCACTTTGCTTGCCCTGCATCAAGGTCGCAGGCATCGACAAGGTAACCGGCTAGGTATGCACTTTGGAAATCAACGGCTTCCCGGTAGTCAAAAGGCTCAATGGACTCCATGACGGCATCATCCATTTTTAAGGAAGCGTCAACTGGAACATTCTCAAACACGGCTATCCCGTATCTATGCACATTGTAATAATCGGTTCTCGTATAATCGTATTCTGCGTTACTGTAGCGGCTCTTCTTTATGGCTTGGTACTGCACGTGCGCGCAGGCGGTGCAATTGAAAAGCCGACAAGGAACGTAGATGCCCTGTATGCTGTCGATATGGCTTTGGGTTTTGAAGAGAGTAGGCAGCAAAGCTTTGCCGTGCAGGTGATCTGCCAGAGCTTTTTCTGCATAATCCTTATCCAGCTTAAAAGGAATGATCAGGTCGGGTTTAAGCATACTGGGCTGTGCGGCATTAAGGGCACCATTGCCGCAATACGGGCAATTTGTTGCAGGGTTATTCGGGATAAAGGCAAGTTCAGCGCCGCACGAGGGGCAGCTTAAAGCGTTCAAATCCTGTAGCGCACTTGCTTGCAGGCGGCTCTTATCGGCGCAAGGCTGCCATGTATCGGCAAGGTCAAGCGGACTATTCGCCTCTTCCTCATACTGTCCGAGACTTTCCACATCAAAGAGTATTCTGCACGATCGGCAGAACATTTTTTGTTCTCTATTATCAAAAACAAGGCCTGCGCCGCAGGATGGACACTTGTATTCGGGTACAGTCATAGAAACTCCTTTAACTGATTCATTATTCGAGCAACCCACTATAAAGTCAACCCGCCAGCGGGTCTCTAAGCTTCGGTGTTGTAACGGGAGCAGCGGACGTTTTGCCTGCAGGAAGCAGGCTGAGGTCTGACCCCTCAGGCCAGTCTGTTTCAATCCGCCAGCGGGTCTCTAAGCTTCGGTGTTGTAACGGGAATAGCGGACGGCTTTTGTCTGCAGGAAGTAGGCTGAGGTCTGACCTCTCAGGAAAGTCTGATATAGGTCGCATCAAGAGTCTGATATAGGACGTATCAAGAGTTTGATATGGGTCATATCAAGAGTTTGATATAGGACGTATCAGGAGTTTGATATGGGTCGTAT
>JAITAM010000231.1 GCA_031284085.1 Spirochaetaceae bacterium | reverse complement strand
ACGCTTCGGCAGGCCAGCCCACGCAGCGTATTGAACTAACCTATTTTAACTTGTTGAACTAACCTATTTCAACCTGCTGAACTAACCTATTTCAACTTGCTGAACCAGCCTATTTCAACTTGCTGAACCAGCCTATTTCAACTTGCTGAACTAACTTATTTCAACCTGCTGAACCAGCCTATTTCAACTTGCTGAACTAACCTATTTCAACCTGCTGAACCAGCCTATTTCAGATTCCTGATACGGCCTATATCAGATTCTTGATACGACCTATATCAGATTCCTGATACGACCTATATCAGATTCCTGATGCGGCCTATATCAACCCGCTGAACTAAGCTAGGTGCGGATCCACACCCAGCCTAGATGCAGATCCGCTGCTATCAGGCAAAAAGCCGTACGCCTGCCCTGATACAACAACCTTTGAAACCCGCTGGCGGGCAGGCAAAAAGCCGTACACTGTTCCCGATACAACAACCTTTGAAACAGCCTGTGGCTGTTGAAACCCGCTGGCGGGCTGGCGGGCTATTCGTTGTATACACCGATTATCTGAATATCACTCCATAACGAAGAATACGCCTCAAGTTCCCCCGCCGCTTCTTCCCAATAGTTCTGCAAAGCATAGTCATGCGCCTGCCTTGTGCGCCGCCCCCGCGGGTCCAAAACCGTGTGGTTTAACTCCCCGCGTGAGAAAATAATCCGCCGACTATCAATGCTCCCAAAGTAGTAAGCGGCATTGTCAGAAGGCAAGTCAAAATAAGCCGGCGCAGCCCCAGCCCCTAAAGCAGGATCAACCGATATCCAGCCAAATCCATCAATCCAAAATTCAGCCCAATGATGCACAAAGACATCCCGGTTTTTATCCACCAAAACGCCGGTAATAGGAATTGCCTGAATACCAGTCGACCGAGCCAAGGCGCAAAAAAGCAAAGACGCAGAATAAGCTTCGGTTTTTTGTTCATCAAGCGCCTCAAATACCGTTCTGTTCCTCGCCGGCACCGGCAGCGTTATGGTTTTTATCAGCCACTCGTACAACTTCTGCGCCTTAACGTAAGGGTTGCGCTCTTGCCCAACAAGAGAGCGTGCTAGAGCGCTTACTCTTTGATCCTGTGAAGGTATCAATGCTGTGGGCGGAGAGACCGGCATGTACACCGCAGCATTTTCAGGAATTGCTTGGGTTTTTATAGCGGTTTGTACTGTATAGGTAGTAACAAGATACGAAAGAGTTATGCTTTTTGTATCGGAGCTTGCCAGATCGCTGAAGCGAAAGAGTTTTGTGCCTTGGTAGTTTTCAACAAAAGGATCGGTATTCAGGGATAAAAGTTCAACGTGAGGCTGCGAAGCTGCGGCAACAGGAACCGGAACCCAGAGGTAGAGAACGTTAGGCGCTTTAGCAGAACGGACCTGAATATCGACCGTATACGAAATAATGTAGCTCTGCCTTTTGCTAAAGACTTTGTCGCCTAAGGTGCGATCAAGGGTAAAGCGCACGGGAGCGGCGTTTCCCCATGCGGTACGCAGTTCAAGATTCCCGCTTGCAGCCCCGTCCGGCACCATTACTTGTATCTCCCGATCGCTCCAGAGCGTATAATCGGCGCCGCCTGTTGACGCTTCAATCCACTGTTGTCCTGAAGGGTCGGCCGCCGAAGGGAAAAGGACCATGCCTCCTTCCCTAAGGGTTCCAAAACCACTTCCAAGAATAGTCATAGTAGAACCGACCGCACTGATACTAGGCTCTAGGGAGTGTATTTGCGGTTCCATAAATCCACTTTCCTCAACGGCTCTCTGCGGTATGGTATCCGCATAAGCAAAGAGAGAAGGATTGCTTTTTTTTCCGTCTTTATAGACAAAGACCAGCCCTGACCGTCCTATTTCCGGCACTCTAAACTGTATATGATTATCGGTCCATGCAAGGTAAGCTGAGGAGATGGGCGGATTGCTATCAAGAGTAATAAAAGAATCGTTTTGTTCGGAGCCGAAGCTGTCGCCTCGAATCGTTACTACCTCGCCGGGCAGCGCCACCGGGGGGTCTATTGAAAGAATGGTAGGAGCATTTTCTTTACATGACATTACCAACACTAGCGGTATAATGGAGAGAACAATACGACACATACGCTCTGTGATTACGGGCCTTTAGGCTCTCTCCATGTATAGGGTAACAATTCAAGCTGTATTTCTATGCGAGCTTTGCCGTGATCGATTTTATTGCCGAGCGGAAGAAAATAAACCCGTTCTCCAAATTCCAGAGGTATTGTTTGTATTGTCGTTTGGTACTGTATTCCCAAATCAGGAATATCTACCCAGATTTGCCCTTGAACGACCAGTATATTAGGTCCTTCTTGGCGCAAATAGGGAGTAAACTGTACAGTAACAACAACGTTATCCCCTACAATTTTAAGCCCAACCGCTCTGCCCGGAATAGTTACTTTGCTGCTTGAAGAATTCCATATTTCGGTTTGATCATCTATCACCCGTGTTATCATGCTTAATATGACTGCACGGTCTCTCAAAGCAAACAACATTGATTCAAGAGGAGGGTCTGGCAGTTCTTGAGCAAAAAGAGCAAGCCCTGAAATAAAAAACAACATACCTTCAATAATATGTTTTGTCACGGCTTTATTCTCCGAGAATAATCTACAGCTTTTATGTAAGTCGGCTCTCCATAGCTAGAAAAATTCTGATTTTCCGGCAGTTTAATAATAACGGTATCTGCCGTATCCTCACCTTCAAGGTACTGGAACATAGTATTGCGATCAGAGACGGGTATAACACTTTCTGCATTGAGCGGCATACCTCCCAATGCCATATTTACTTGCTCTTGAACAGAAGCTTCTTCCTTCATTTGTTGTGCAACAAAGACAACAGAAAAAACTATCAATACGGCAGCAGCAGCTGCAAGAGCAGGAAGCGGTACTAGAACTCTATGCCGCCACAATGGGACAGGTTTAGGTACTCGTCTATTCACATTTTGCCAGACTCGATCCTGTACTGTACGAAGAACTACTGACTCCTCGGCACTGGTAGTATGCAAACACTGTGATAGACGACGGTAACGCTCTAAATGCTCGGCACATTCAGAACACTCGGCAAGATGCACCTCCATTTTTTCTTTCCATGGAGAAGGTAGCTCTCCGTCAAGATAGATCGAAATGAGCTGTCGGTCTATTGTACAGATGTTCTTTTTATTCATAAAAAGTTCCTTTGAAAAAGTCAGGTATTTTGAATCCTACCTCTCTTATAAGGGAGGGGTATTCCTGCTTCCCCCGGTGGGACTCGCTGCTTTCGTCTTATGAATACTCACAGTGGAGGTCTCACTGTCCACAGGCTTTAGGTTCCGACTATCCGGGCCGTACCGTTTTTATATATTCTATTTTTCCAATTCGGCGCTTTTTTATCGCACTATAAGACGGTCGTATCTTTCTTGTACCAAATTGTAAAATACATCTATATGATTTTTGATAACAGCATCGCTAATTGTTCCCTTGCTCTAAACACCCGTACTTTAACATTTCCCTCGCTAATACCTAATGTATGTCCAATATCTCTGTAATTCATTTCGCCGTACTCTTTTAATATTAAAACCATTCGTAAATTCTCAGGTAATTTATCCAATGCTTCTTTTACCTCATCTTGTATTTCTTTTTTAATCAAGATATGTTCGCCGGTCTCCTCGACTTTTGCATCTTCATGGAACGCCTTTTGATAGGCTTTTCGTTCTCTGTCTTTACGTTTTGCATAATTAAGTGAAGCATTTTTGACCACCCGAATAAGCCAGTACTTGGCATCGTCAGCACTAGGAAAGGACATATTTTTTTCATGGAGACGAAAAAAGGCATCTTGGCAAAGGTCTTCTGCTGCTTCGTCTGTACCGGCAATACGATATGCAATCCTAAATAGTATAGGAAAGACAGTTTCATACAAATGACGAAAATCAACTGTTGTCGGCACACTGTCACTCACATCCTATCCTTAATCATTGAATCCTAGCCTTCCCTCAAGAGAGGATCTTCCTGTTTCTTCCGGCCGGAGCCGCCGCTTTAGTTTTATTAAGTAACTCACAGTAGAGGTATCAGTGTTCACAGGCTTTAGATTCCGCCTCGCCGGCGCTATACTTTGTAAACAAATGTTTTTCTTGAATGTTACACATTAGCAGGTTTGAATCTTCGACCTTCCTCAAAGGAATGTGTTTCGGTCGCAGTCGCTACTTTCATAGTATAAATCTTACAGTCTTTTAGGTTTTGACTGTTTGTCGATCTCCATACCCTTCTTTTTGAAGAAAGGATTTTCCTGTATCACATGAGGGGAAAACCGACAACACCCTTTACTTTCTCTTTTATCGGAGAAAAGGCGTGAATCTGCTATACAAATTTACAAAATATCAATACGCCATGTTGTTCCGGTCGGTGTATCGGTTAGTACTATACCATACTTATTCAATTCTTGTCGGATACAGTCAGCTTTGACAAAATCTTTTTGTTCTTTTGCTTCTGTTCGTTCAGCGATCAGAGCTTCAATGCGTGCGGCATCAATCGCAACCGGTGCTGCCACACTATCTGCCATTAGCTGCAGACCCAAAATACCATCTATAACCGCAACTGTTGCCACAATATCGGCTGCAGAAAGCTTCGGATCACGAATAACAGTCCACAGTACTGCCAATGCTCGCGGTGTAGAAAGATCGTTTTCCATAGCATTATCAAAGGAGGCAAGGTATGCTTGAGATGGCGTACCGCTGGTAGAACCGGCTTTCTCCTTTAGAAGGAGAAGCTTATCAACAAGTGATTTTCGAGCATTGCGGGCGCCGTCAAGGGCTTGGTATGAAAACTGTATTTGGCTTCGGTAATGAGCGCCCAAGAGAAAATACCGGTAATCCATAGGATGGTAGCCGGCATCTACAAGCATTTGCAAGGTAATAAAATCGCCTGAAGTTTTGGACATTTTCCCCTTGTCCAGTACTAAAAATTCATTGTGAACCCAGTATTGGACCCATGGGGATTTTCCGGTAGCAGCCTCGCTTTGAGCGATTTCATTTGTGTGGTGTACCGGTATATGATCAATTCCGCCCGCATGGATGTCAAATTGTTCGCCCAAATATTTAATGCTCATAGCAGAACATTCAATATGCCACCCCGGATACCCTCTTCCCCAAGGGCTATCCCATGTTAAAGCGTGGTTTTCGAATTTACTTTTGGTAAACCATAGAACAAAATCTTGCGAATTATGTTTATTTTTATCAATATCAATACGGACGCCTGCCCGTAACTCATCAAGCCGCAGACGAGCAAGCGTACCATACGATGGAAATTTTGTTATATCAAAATAAAGATTGCCCCCGGAACAGTAGGTATAGCCGGCCGCCTCAATTCTTTGTATAAGTGCGATCATATCGGCAACATGCTCGGTAGCCTTACATACTATAGTCGGCTTCATAATACCAAGCCGTTCGGTATCAGTGAAAAATGCCTGTGTATAAAAATCCGCTACTTCAAGGACGCTCTTCCCTGATACAATGGCACTGTTAATCATTTTATCATTGCCAGTGTCATTGTCGCCGGAAAGATGCCCTATATCGGTGATATTCATCACATACGTTACTGAAAACCCTGCACGAATGAGCGTCCGTACTAAAATATCATGAAGGACGTAGGCTCGCAAGTTTCCAATATGAGCATAGTCATAGACTGTTGGCCCACAACCATAAAACCCGACTTTACCCGGTACCAGTGATATAAAAGGCTTTACTGTCCGTCCAATAGTATTAAATAAGGCAAGGGCCATAGAATTCTCCGTGTATTACTTTTGCTTTTTGCAGTCTTTACAATCTTTTTCAATGTATATCGCTACACAATCTGCACAGAGAACACATTGGTCACATTCGCCATGTTTCATTTCTTCTTCTGGGATAACTTTTCCACAATTTTCACATGCTACTGAAGCCATACAAATCCCCTTAACATTATACTTAGACTATTACGCATTACACTTGATCTTTCCTCAGTCTAAAAGGAAAAGATAGCAGCTCCCATACTATTTCGGCGCTTGCATTATGCTGAAAAACACAATGTGATTTGCCACCGTATTTGCGTACGTGAGTTATATGTTTATAAATATACTATATAGTGTTCAATAATACAAGTAGACAAAAGAGCATAAGGCAAGTGCGGTATAACGCATATGCGGTTATTAGAAGCGCCGCAGCCCAGCTCGACACTTTTAGCTCGTATCTTTCTGCTTAGATAACTATCTTAATTGACAAATATCTTCCTCTCAAATTATGATCTCTTTATCAGGTTGCTATGAAACTCTTATTTTTTCTACTTCTTTGCCCATTGCTCTCCGTATCGTGCCAAAACCAAAAGCCTGAGCTTTCCGGTTTCCCGGAAGGAACGGCCTTTACCGTATCGCAGAAAGGGAAGCAGCTCTTTGAGTATCGGTTCAGGGAACCTGTTCCTATCTCGGCAGATTTGTCTTTGGCTATACAGTACCGGACGGAAACGCCGCTTGGTATCCGACTCGTTGTTAACGGTGCTGATTCGTGGGAATGTAGCCCGGCCGACGCCACGCAGATACGCTATGCCGTGCCGATACCTTCCGGGACCATCACAACATTGACTGTAAGCGTCGATCCGGCACAAGCCGGCACTATCGAAGTGCAGAGCTTGAGTCTTGTTCCACAGTGGTACGGCTTTGAGCGTAATGACAGCGCCCTGTCGATTACCGCTTTTGTACAGCGGGAAAGACAAGGCTATAGTATCGATCCACCCCTGCCTTACCGCGGCACTCTGTCGCTCTCTGCCGCTTCCAATGCCGCTCCTATCGTAGTCGAAGCCGGCGGCACTCGGTTTGAAGCGAGCGGAACGGTGTATATTCCATCCGGTATTCTGCCGGCTCAGGCTTTTCCTGTGTTCATTGATGGAGCAACAAGCGCCCGCCTTGTAGCACAGAAAATAAGCGCTATGGACCCTGTGAAGGCTGATCCTAAGATTGTCTTGGAGTATGCACAAAGCATGTGGCGCAAGAGCCAGTATGAGGTTTTTTCGTGGGAAGCTTTCCCGTCCATACTGATTTTTGATACGGCTTCGTATGCGGTACAAGACGCTCTGTTAAAACGCCTTGCTTTTTTTGTGGAAAAGGCCGGTTTTCGAGGGCGCCTTGCAAGCGATCGTGAAATTGCCGGCCTGCATGGCTGGAATGCTCATGATTACCGTGCCGATGATCTTGCCCGCTTCTTTGATCAAGCTATGCGTACCAAGTTTCCGTTAAACGACACGGAGTTCGAGCTGCAAGCGCTGCTTCTGCACAATGGTATTATTCGGCGCAGCGCGGACGGTTTTGAAGCGGGGACGGGTGCTATCGTCTCGATTTCACGAGAATCGTCTAAGAATCTGCGAGAGCGGTTTATGGCGCATGAAGGTTTTCACGGTATTTTCTTTATTGACGAAGCTTTCCGTGCCTTTAGTAGAGAGCGCTTTGATAGTTTTTCTCCTGTTGCCAAACGGTTTATTCTTTCTCTTTTTGACTATCAACAGTACGACATCACCGATGAGTACCTCGTGGTCAATGAATTCATGGCATATATTTTACAACAGTCGGTTTCACAAGCCGGCGCCTATTTCGGCAGGACTCTCGCCGGTCAGATTGCCGCACATCCGTGGCGTTATACGGTTCTGCCGCGCAGAGATAGTTCCGGCGCTTACCCTGAACTAACCTCGTCATTTCAGGCTGAAGCCGAGGCTTTTTCCGCCTACGTTCAAGAGCATTATGGTTTATCCGCCGGCGCTGTAAGTCGTTTAAGCATTACGCAAGCCTAACCCCAGCCGCAGGCTGCTTCTAGGTTCTTGTATCAGGAAAGAGGTACGGCTTTTTGCCTACAGGAAACAACCTCAGGTCTGACCTGATTCACTGGAGTACCTTCAGCTCTGACTTCAAGATTGTGTCGTCCACGAAAGAGACAATTCCTGTAATTCCGTGTTCCCGATGATACGCCCCACTGTACTTCCATTCACAAGGCTCTTTTACAAGTCCGGCCTTAACAGGGTTCTGGTCAATATAGTTATACACATCCCAGAAGTCTTTTTTGTCCGTTATTACTCGCGAATAGAACCTGTCTCCCCAGAAATGTCCGGTTTTGTGGTTCATCTTGTTCCAGCGGATCGCAAATACCATCTTAATCCATTTCAATATCTCAGAAAGACTCTGTCCTTCGGCTGGAGTAATAAGAAAATGGAAATGGTTAGACATGATACAAAAGTTCCAAAGCTTGAATTTGAAACCTTTTACCGTTAGCGCTTCCTCAACTATAGCGAGAAACAGCTCTTTCATCTTATCGGGGTCGAGTTCAAAGAGGAATCGATTAACTACCGAGAAGATATAATACGTGAGGCCTAAATCAGTGCGACCTCGTGGCGAATAATGCGATGCCATACATAGATAACGGGGTAAACATGGCATTTTGCTTTAATCAGCTGCTTTTTTTACTCCTTTTTTTTCTTGAGGCTAGGTCTGACCTGATTTCTGGCTCTGTCGGAGAGTTCTACTCTGGACAAACACGCAGCCGTATAAGGTCTGACCTGATTTCCGGTTCTATCGGAGAGTTCTATTCTAGACAAACACGCGGTGGCCTTAGAACAGAGTACAAAGGTGTCTGAAGTCTGTCTTGTCTGTAGAACGCATACCTAATGGCCTGCCTCTGCCACTAAAAGCCCATATTCCATACCAAAGGTCTGACCTGCTTGGCCGGCCTGAAAAAAATCCCCGCTCCGGTCTTGCCTTTTTGATAGACAAGACCAAAAACGAGGATACAAAATCTGCCTTTATAAGCGGATTATAAGAGTTTATCGATCAACATTGA
>JAITAM010000187.1 GCA_031284085.1 Spirochaetaceae bacterium | reverse complement strand
TTATACACAGCCCAGAAGTCCTGCTCGTCCGTTATTACTCGCGAATAGAACTTATCTCCCCAGAAGTGTCCTGTCTTGTGGTTCATTTTGTTCCAGCGGATCGCAAATACCATCTTAATCCATTTCAATATCTCAGACAGGCTTTGTCCTTCGGCTGGGGTAATAAGAAAATGGAAATGGTTAGACATGATACAAAAGTTCCAAAGCTTGAATTTGAAACCTTTTACCGTTAATGCTTCCTCGATTATGGCGAGAAACAGCTCTCTCATCTTATCGGGATCGAGTTCAAAGAGGAAACGATTAACTACCGAGAAGATATAATAGGTGAGACCTAAATCAGTACGGCCTCGTGGCGAATAATGCGAAGACATGGTACATAGATAACAGGGTAAACATGGCATTTTGTTTTAGTCAGATGTTCCTTTTTTACTCTTTTTTTTCTTGAGGCTAGGTCTGACCTAATTTCCGGCTTTGTCGGAGAGTTCAGGTCAGACCAAACATCCAGCCGCATGAGGTCTGACCTGATTTCTGGCTCTGTCGGAGAGTTCTGTTCCGGGCAAACACGCAGTCGCACAAGGTCTGACCTGATTCCAGACCGGACTACGGGACTAAAAGACCGGACATCGGGTCTTTTAGAGGGAAAATTGGGCTTCGTACCTAGAAATAGGCTGGCCTGCCGGCCTCTATATAGAGGCTACTCTATAAAAGCCGATAGGAAACCGATAATCATCCTATGACTGTACATGATTTAGACGGTTTCTTTAGAAGCCTTTTGGATATTGACGGATTTAGCGCTACGGATCGTTCATTGAACGGGTTACAGGTAGGAAACAACGGAGAGCCGGTGCAAAAAATTGCCTTTGCGGTGGATGCCTGTTTAGAAAGTTTTAAGAAAGCGGCCGATGCCGGCGCAGGGTTGATTTTTGTTCACCACGGCTTGTTTTGGGGCTATCCTCTGCAAGTAACCGGTAGGCACAGAAGCCGACTGCAGTTTCTGTTGGATAACAACATCGCTCTCTATGCGGCACATCTGCCTTTGGATCAGCATCCGTCTTTGGGAAATAATGCGGCACTTGCCGATATGCTTAATTTGACGGACCGAGAGCCTTTTGGTAATCATCACGGCAGGGCAATCGGCTGCTGGGGAAAATTGTCGCCTGAGATGAGTGTTGATGAGGCGGCGCGGCGCATCCGCTACTTAGACAGACCGGTTGCCGGAATATTCCCTTTCGGTGTGCCTCTCAACAAAACTTGCGCGGTTATTTCCGGCGGCGCTCCGGAATTGGCCTATGAAGCTATTGAAAGGAAGATCGATCTATACGTTACCGGCGAAAGTTCGCACACCATCTACCATCACATTTTAGAGGGCAAATTGAACGTTGTTGCAGGCGGGCATTACAACACCGAAGTATGGGGACTAAGGCGGATTATGGAGCAGTGCGCATTCAAGCTGTCCCTTGCAGTTGAATTTATTGACGTGCCAACAGGGTTATAATTAAATATAAGGCAAGCCTGTCCTCTAGGCTTTGATGCCGATTTTCTGATACCATTAAATCGAGAAAAAATTCTATTCTTGTCGAGGTTAGTGTATGAATAAGAAAACAAACACGGTGTTGTTTATGTTAGGGGCAACGGTCGCCAACGTTATTATTACCGTAGTCATTTTTTTGGTAATTTTGCTCCTTTATGTGAAGTTTCTTGCGCCGTCTCTGCCTGAGACGGCACAAGTCTGGGGGCTTCCGATTAGTTTTGTCGTTGCAATCGTCCTTTCGTTTCTTCTGTATCGAGCGTGTATAAAGGTGCTCTCTAAGAAGATCAATGTGGAAAAATACTTTGATCCTCTCTTTGTAAAGAAGAGAAAATAGCTAAATCGTCAAAGCGGAATGAAGCGTATTGATCCAAAGAGGTTCTGTCGGCATTGACAATGGCAATTTTGCCGCCATGTTCTAAGGTGATATGGGGAAGATAGGCCGCAGGATACACAGTGAGGCTGGTGCCGAGCACCAGCATAAAATCCGCTTCTTGCGCTTCCCGCTGTGCATTATTCAATGCCTGCGGCGGTAGACTTTCTCCAAAAAAGGTAATGGTAGGTTTTAATACCGCAGAACAGTTCTTGCAAAGGGGCAAAGAGCCTTCTTTAACAAGGGCGGCGATAGCGGCAAAATCATCGATTGTATAACCACAGCGGCGGCAGTAATGCCGTGCCGGCGAGCCGTGTACTTCAATAACGTTTTTACTACCAGCTCTCTGATGTAAAAAATCTATATTCTGAGTGATAAGGGCTTTAAGAAAGCCCTGTTCTTCCAAGAGCGACAAGGCAGTATGTACAAGTGAAGGCTTCTTTTCATCAATGTTGTAGATGAATTCCCGCGTCGCCTTATAATAAAAGGACGGATCAACATCAAAGTACTCAATATCAAAGATCTTTTGAGCATCGGCTTGTTTATAGAGGCCGTTTTTTCCTCGAAAGTCTGGTATACCCGACAAGGTGCTGACTCCTGCGCCCGTGAGCGCTACACAGTGTGTAGATGAGCTGATTTTTTCAAAGAATGACTGTAGCTGCTGCATACTAAGTATAGTAGTATCTCATCTTGTAATAATCCAGCAATTTTTGAATAATTCTCTTCATATTTTTATGAATGGAGAAGAGAGACCGTGAAGGTATTAAGTTTCTCTTTATATTTTTTTGTATATACAGTATTATTAAGGTGTGTATATACTATATATTGAGGTGTAAAGATGCGTTTACTAACAAGATCAGATTTTGACGGGTTGGCATGTGGGGCGCTTTTGGAATATCTAGGGCTTATTGACGAATGGAAATTCGTTCATCCCAAAGATATACAAGACGGACTGATACAGGTCACGGATCAAGATATTCTTGCTAACATTCCTTATGTAAGAGGGTGTAAGCTGTGGTTTGATCACCATTCAAGTGAAAATGAACGACTTGGAAACAAGGTTTACTTTGAAGGTGTATCACGGAAAGCTCCAAGTTGTGCGCGGGTTGTATACGAATTTTACGGCGGCGACGAAGAGTTGGGACGTTTTTCTCGAATGGTACGGTATGTTGATAAAGTTGATTCGGGAAATCTTACTAAAGATGAGATTATGGATCCAAAGGGGTGGATACTACTGGGATTTATTATGGATCCTCGTACCGGCTTAGGGCGTTTTCGTAATTTCTCTATTAGTAATTATGAACTTATGCAAGAATTGGCAAAAGCATGTGCAAGTAAAGATATCAACGACATACTTGAGATACCGGACGTAAAAGAACGTATTGATTTATACATGGAGCATAGTACTTTATATAAAGAAATGCTTCTCCAGTATGCTCATGTTGACAAAAATGTTGTTGTCGTTGATCTACGCAATGTAGAGCCTATTTATGCCGGCAATCGTTTTATTATTTATACGCTTTTTCCTGATCAAAATGTCTCGCTTTGGATCATTGATGGTAAAAAGAACATTAACTGCGTTATTACCGCTGGTTACAGTACCTTAAATAAGACCTGTACTGTTGATATTGGAAGTATGCTCCTCAAATATGGAGGAGGCGGTCATCATCAAGTTGGGACATGTCAGGTGGCTTATGAAGATGCGGATCGGATTATAAAAGAAATCACTGATAAGTTAAAAGAATAACCTGCCGTGTAGCACACAACCACGTAATCTTCAGTCCCCCAAAGCA
>JAITAM010000066.1 GCA_031284085.1 Spirochaetaceae bacterium | reverse complement strand
GTTGTTGCATCGTCTACCAATTTACCGGCATCAATAATAGCTTTAACCGTCAGCCCTAAAGGACTTTGCGCCGTTATAGCAGCTCGAAAAATTGCCCCGGTACTAATGTGCGGGATTTTCAGAATATCCACAGCCCGTACCGCCAAAGTACCTTTTCCTGCACCGGGTGCGCCCAAAAAAATTAGTTTCATAAAAAAACAGACTGATAAAACAGCCCCTCCTTTGATCAGACTCAATGCCGCCTTTTAGCATTTGATGTCTTCTTAATCATTTTATATAGAGTGTATCGTATCGTATGTCGATGCGCAACAATTATTGCGCTTTATCTTGGAGCTTTTATCCGCGGACTGGGAGTTCCGAACAGGCCGGCTTGTAGATAAAAGCCGTACGCCGCTCCTCATATCAGCACTGAAAGTTTGGAACAGGCTGCGGCTGCCTGTAGGTTAATGGGGACAATACTTTTTCTGGGTAATTTCCAACAGCTTCTCTTGGGTGTTAAGAGTCGGATCGTCAAGCACTGCCTCAAGCAAGTCTTTGAGAATAATGCCCATGCGCGGCCCCGGAGCAACACCAAGCGCCTTCAAGTCCTTGCCGGAAACAGCAAGGTCTTTGAGACCTAAACAGGAACGTTCCGATAAAATCTCTTTCACCCGATCCATCAACAAAATGAGATGGCGGTTCTGCCCCTCAAGTCCGGCTAGGGCAAATGAGTCGGCGCGGCGGAGGCGGTAAAGCGCCGGTAAGTTTTCTTCACCAACCCGTATAATGAAACGGCGCACCGCAGCATCGCTCCAGTCTTCGGTGTAGTGAAACATGTGTTCGGCAATAAGATGAGTTACCGTTGCTATAATCGTATTGGGGTAGCGCAGCCGAGTCAAAATAGCGCAGGCAGCTTGCGCAGAGTATTTTTCATGCTGATAAAAAGTCCAGACGCCGGATTCGTCAAGTTTGCGGGTTATCGGCTTGCCAATATCATGAAGCAGCGCCGCAAGACGTACCGGATGCGGGAATTCATTTCCAGCCGCATAATCGGCGGCGCATAACGAATGATCCAGCACGTCAAACCGATGGAAGCCTTTTTGATCCACACCGCGGCATCGTGCCAGTTCGGGCAAAACCAACGCTAATAAACCCGTTTGTTCCATAAGAAGTAAGGCAACCGAGGGTTTTGTAGAGGCAATAATTTTATCAATCTCATCGTGTATCCGTTCTGCAGATACACGAGCCGTAACCGAAAGAGATTCGGGAATAGCTTTTAGCGTACTTTCGTCAATAGAAAAGTTCAGTTGAGCTGCAAAGCGGACAGCTCTCAGGGCGCGGAGGCCGTCTTCAGAAAATCGGTCGGAGGGGTTTCCCACACACCGGATAATGCGCCGTTTAATGTCCTGTTCTCCGCCAAAAGGATCAACCACTTGTCGGGAATATAGATTCAGCGCCATGGCATTCATAGTAAAATCCCGCCGGGAAAGGTCCTCTTCAATACATGAAGCCCAGACAACACTGTCCGGGCGCCTGCCGTCTTCATAATCGGATTCGGTTCTGAAGGTGGTGATTTCTAACGAGTATCCCTTAAATATAACAGTAACTGTACCATGTTTTATGCCGGTAGGAATGACATGCGGGAAAAAGGTAAAAAGTTCTTGCGGGTGGGCATCGGTGGCAAGGTCAAAGTCCGAAGGGGTTTTTCCCCGAACCATATCACGCACCGCCCCGCCTACCAAAAATACCTGTTTTCCGGCATGGGAGAAGATACCGGCGATTTCTTTTAAGATTGGATCTATTATATACACACCGGCACAATACCTAGTGCTTAAAGTGCCGCATACCGGTAAAGACCATGGCAATACCGAGGTTGTTGCAGGTTTCAATAACATTATGATCGTTTTGCGAGCCGCCGGGTTGAATTATGGTTGTTATACCGGCGCTTGCCGCAACTTCTACCACATCAGGGAATGGGAAAAAGGCATCCGATGCAAGCACACGTGCCGGCTCTCCATCACCTTTGCCCTCTTCTGCAGCCGTTACTATGATACGGAACGCTCTGTTTAATGCCATTTCAGTAGGCCATATACGGTTGGTCTCACCGCCGCCAATACCTACAGTAGCAAGGTGCTTAACTACCACAATAGCGTTTGATTTAACGTATGTTACAGCTCGCATACCAAAGATCATGTCTGCAATGTCTTCCGCCGGCGGTACCGCTTGGGTTACAAGCTCCCATTTCTCAAAAAGCCTGCGATCACTCTCCTGTACCAAAAGTCCCCCATCTACCGAAATCGATTCGTGAGGCTGATGCGGCGCCCTGCTTGCCTTCATAATCCGAATGTTTTTCTTCTTTGCGAATATAGCAAAAGCATCGCTGCTAAAATCCGGCGCAATAATAATCTCTAGAAATAGTTCCGATAACTTTTCAGCAGTCTGGGCATCAACGGGTACATTACAAGCAATAACGCCGCCATAAATAGACATCGGATCGCAGGTATAGGTCTTTAAGTAAGCCTCGGAAAGCGTATTTCCGAGGGCTACGCCGCAAGGAGTGTTGTGTTTAACCGCAGCACAACAAACCGGCGGCAAGAGCGGGCTATCTGCACCAAAGATATTCTTAATATCCTCTTGGCCTTGCGGAGGAGTGCCGTCTGCTTCAAGTCCGAACGCACAGGCAAGCTTCCATGCCAAATCGAGATCGTGAATATTGTTGTAAGATAGTTCCTTGCCGTGAAGCTGCTGCATACCGGGCAAAGCCCCTTTTCGGTCGGATGTCCAATAAAGCGTGGCAGATTGGTGGCTGTTCTCACCATACCGCAGGCGCTGCGCTCTTTTGAAGGATCGGCTCCAGTATTCAGGGTATTCATCATCAAGAAGGTACTGAGCAATAGCTGCATCGTAAGCTGAAATGAGTGCGAAAATTCTCCCTGCAAGGTTTTTACGGAACGCAAGAGGAACCTCTCCTTTGATCAGAAAGTTTATAACCGCAGCATAGTCAGTCGGGTTGCTCAGAGCTATTACATCCTGAAAGTTCTTTGCCGCTGCACGCAGCATAGATGGACCGCCAATATCTATAAACTCAACCATCTCTTCAAAAGGAAGGTCTTCCTGCATTTTTTCAGAGAATGGATACAGATTGACACAGACGAGATCGATTGGAAGTATATTCTGTGCTTGCAAACTCTCCTGATGCGCAGGAATATCACGGCGTGCTAAAATACCGGCGTATACAGCCGGATGTAAAGTTTTCACCCGTCCGTCCAGACATTCAGGGAAATTGGTTATAGCGGCTATATCGGTTACCGGTATATGCTGTTCTCGTAAGTATTGTGCGCTCCCGCCTGTAGAAACAAGCTCCCAGCCGGATTGGCTTAAAAAAGCGGCTAATGAATCAACTCCGGTTTTGTCGTATACACTAATAAGTGCTCTTTTACTCATAGTATTATGATGCCACACTTAATGTCCCTCGTCAAGACTCAAAGCCGTATGTCCCGCCAGCGTGTTTCAACATTTCGCTGCTGTATCGGGAGTGGCGGTCGGCTTTTTGCCTGCAGGCAGGCACGGCCTGTTTCAGAGGTTCTTGTATCGGGAGCGGCGGTCGGCTTTTTGCTTGCAAGCAGCAGTCGATGCAGCGGTTATACTGTAGACCTTAACGGCCGGCTTTTTGCCTGCAAGAAGTCGTTTAAGGTCTGACCCTGACCCCTCACAGCCATAGCCCGCTTCTAAGCTTCGGCATTGTATCAAAGGGCGGAGTGCAGTTTTTTGTCTGATAGGCCAGCGGCCGTGTACTGTTTCTATAGCCTCCATTCTGGGACCTATTCCGCAAGTTCTACTAGATCTAGCGCAACTCTAGTATCATCGTCAAATACAGCCAGTCGCCGCTCGTCCTCAGATACGTTATGTCCGACACCCGCTTCTATTCTGGTCCGCACACCCTAAACTTTCGGTTTAACATGTTCTCCGCCACAGGCAGTACATACTTTGACTCCGTCGTGTTCATCCCGCTCTTCTTCCTTCGAGTCTTCAGTCCCCGCTTTCTTATTAGTCGTTCCACCCGCTTTCGGCTTATCCTTATTGGAAACTTCTGAGTTAAGGTTTGCCATACTCGTGGGTTGCCATAGCGCTCTCGGTGTGCTTTACCTATCAAGATAATGAACCTCAAAAGCGCCCGGTCTGTCTGCTCGTGCCTGCTGAGTTTTCTTACAAGCCACGCCTAATACCCACTTCGGCTTACCCTCAAGCGTCTTGCCATCTTCGTAACCGGGTACTGTCCTTGATACTGATGTATGAGCAGATACGCCGCTACCGGAAATTCCGTACCGTGAAATAGGATTTCATTGGTTTCCCGCAAGTCGGCAATTTCTTTCCGCAGCCGAGCCGTCTCTTCATCCCGGGCATTTTCTCTGCCGCTGAAGGCTTTTATATGTCCTGTTTCACTCCGCTTCATCTCCTGCTTCCATCATGCAAGCATATTCTGGTTAATGCCAAGCTCTTGAGCTATCTCCAGCTGCTTCCGGTTCATTCTCAAGGCAAGTTCCACCGCCCGTTTCTTAAACTCTCTGGTAAAAACTCTTCTTTCTTCCATGATATTTTCTTCTTTGATCATAGGCTTAAGTTCCTATCTTTTCAATCGAAGGAGGTTCACTATGTTGGAGGTCAGACCTAACCTATATCAGAAGGCTGACTCATCCTATATGCATGCCTGCACTCAGCCTATATGTCTGCTGCTTGCAGGCAAAAAGCCGTACACCGCATTTGCTCATAATGCCGAAACGTCGAAACAAGCCAGCCTGCAAAAAGCCGTACATCAAATTTAGCAGGCGGCCTGCCGCCCCCCGATACCAGCGCCGAAAGCTTTGAAATCCGCTGGCGGGTCGGAACAGGCTCTGCCTGCCGGCACGGGCTTTTAGAATAAACCGGCCTGCGCTGTGCCTGCAACGAGAGCTTCTGCCCTCTCAGCACGCGGCACGGACCCTTCTTGTCTGTCCGGCTTAAATTCAACATGCTCGGCAACTATAATTATTTTTGAATGTGTCTTTCCCCCGGCATCGTTCCAGCGCTCTTGTTTAAGACGCCCTACAACCCTGACCCCGTAGCCTTTGTGCCCCTGCTGGCAATACTCTGCCAGTTTCGACCATGTCTCTATATCAAAGAAATTGATTTCTGTTACGGTCCTGTTTTCATAGCAGTAGTAACGATAAGAGGCAAGACTAAAAGTGCAGAGCGGTTTCCCCTTGGGACTTGTCTTGTACACAGGTTCCTGTACCACGTTGCCTTCGATCAAAACTGAATTAAGATTGTTCATACTAACCCTCTCACACGATATGATGAAAATGCCATACAGCATTGCTGTCGGCGCCAACCGGCAGTACTATATATATGGTGAAAAAGCGCGTATTGCTTCAATGCTTATGATAATTTTCTGAAAAAAAGTGAAACTATGAGCGGCAAGTTCAAGCTTTGAGTCAATCGGCCTACAAGCATGACCAGCGCAGCATTAGATATATGGCGCAAAACCGCCTAGTGCTTCAATGCTTATGATAATTTTCTGAAAAGAAGTGAAGCTATGAGCAGTAAATTCAAGCTTTGAGTCAATCGGCCTACAAGCATGACTAGCGCAGCCCTCTATATATGGCGCAAAACTGCCTAGTGCTTCAATGCTTATGATAATTTTCTGAAAAAAAGTAAAACTATGAGCGGCAAATCTAAGCTTTGAGTCAATCGGCTTACAAGCATGACCAGCGCAGCCCTCTATATATGGCGCAAAAGCGCATAGTGCTTCAATGGTTATGTCCATTTTCTGAAAATAAGCGAAACTATGAGCGGCAAATCCAAGCTTTGAGTCAATCGACCTACAAGCATGACCAGCGCAGCCCTTTATATATGGCGCAAAACCGCATATTGCTTCAATAGTTATGAGCATTTTCTGAAAAAAAGTGAAACTATGAGCGGCAAATCCAAGCTTTGAGTCAATCGGCCTACAAGCATGACCAGCGCAGCCCTCTATATATGGTGCAAAAGCGCCTAGTGCTTCAATAGTTATGATAATTTTCTGAAAATAAGTGAAACTATGAGCAGTAAGTCCAAGATTTGAGTCAATCGGCCTACAAGCATGACCAGCGCAGCCCTCTATATATGGTGCAAAAGCGCCTAGTGCTTCAATGCTTATGATAATTTTCTGAAAAAAAGTGAAGCTATGAGCAGTAAATTCAAGCTTTGAGTCAATCGGCTTACAAGCATGACCAGCGCAGCCCTCTATATATGGCGCAAAACCGCCTAGTGCTTCAATAGTTATGATAATTTTCTGAAAATAAGTGAAACTATGAGC
>JAITAM010000049.1 GCA_031284085.1 Spirochaetaceae bacterium | reverse complement strand
TTTGGGTCTGGAGTAAGAATTGTTCAGGCTCTGGAGTATGAGTGTTTAGGGTCTGGAGTATGAGTGTTTTGGGTCTGGCCTACCCCGATTCAAAGGATAGAGTTTAATAAAACTCCTATCCCAACGAAACTGCTTAGAAGTGCCGCCCAGTTCCCAGTTTCTGCACCTGCTTCTCTCAGGCAAAAAGCCGTACGCCATTCCTGATACAACAACCTTTGAAACAGCCTACGGCTGCTTAGAAACAGGCCGTGCCTTAGGGGTCAGACCTCAAGCTGTTTCTTGCAGGCAAAAAGCCGTACGCCATTCCTGATACAACAACCTTAGAAACAGTCTGCGACTGCTTAGAAACAGGCCGTGCCTGAGGGGTCAGACCTCAAGCTGTTTCTTGCAGGCAGAAAGCCGTACTCCATTCCCGATACAAGAACCTTTGAAACAGCCTGCGGCTGCTTAGAAACAGGCCGTGCCTGAGAGGTCAGACCTCAAGCTGCTTCTTGTAGGCAAAAAGCCGTACGCTCTCCCCGATACAGCAACCTTTGAAACAGCCTACGGCTGCTTTGAAACAGGCTGTGCCTGAGAAACAGCCTGCACCTGCGCTTGCTTATAGTCTTTGTTTGGGTTATCCTTAATTAGTTTTATCTCAATGAAAGGAGTGTAGAATAATGGAAGCATTAGACAAGAGTAGTACATGGAAGGGGCGGAAAGGACCGGTTCTTCTTGTCATTATGGACGGCGTCGGCTACGGCAAATACCCGCAGGGAGATGCGGTGGCGGATGCAAAAATGGTGCATTTGGACGCTTTGACGGCACATTCGCCGCATACACAGCTCAAAGCCCACGGGAAGGCTGTGGGTTTGCCCTCCGATGATGATATGGGCAACAGCGAAGTCGGGCATAACGCTATGGGATGCGGGCGCGTCTTTAACCAAGGCGCAGCTCTGGTATCGCAATCTATTGCAAGCGGGGCTTTGTTTGAGGGTCAGGCATGGAAAGAAGTCAGCGCAACCAAAGGAACGCTGCATTTTATCGGGCTTTTCTCGGACGGCAATGTTCACAGCCATTTGGATCATCTTAAAGCCATGATCCGCCGTGCAAAACAGGACGGAGTAAAAACCGTGCGGGTTCATGTGCTTTTTGACGGCCGCGATGTTGGAGAAACAAGCGCACTAGAGTATGTAGACCCTTTTGAAACATTCTTGCGCGCCGAAAGCAGCGGCGGTTTTGACGCCCGTATTGCAAGCGGCGGCGGACGCATGTGGATAACCATGGACAGGTATGGAGCGGATTGGGAGATGGTTCATCGAGGATGGGAAACGCATGTTCACGGAATTGGCCGGCGCTTTGCCACAACGCGGGAAGCGGTGGAAACCTACCGGCAAGAAATCCCCGGTATTATTGATCAGGACCTCAAAGAATTCGTTATTGTCGACAACGGCAAACCCATAGGCACTATAGAAGACGGCGATAGTGTCGTGTATTTTAACTTCCGAGGGGATCGGGCTTTGGAAATTACAGCGGCTTTTGAAGAGGAAAACTTTGACAATTTCGACCGCGGTCGGAGGCCGGCTCTTTGTTACGCCGGTATGATGGAATATGACGGCGATGCGCACGTTCCGGCGCGCTATCTGGTAAGTCCTCCGTCAATCGATCGTACTATGGGTGAATACCTTGCCGCAACCGGCGTGCGGACATTGGCAATTTCAGAAACGCAAAAATATGGGCATGTTACGTATTTTTTCAACGGGAATAGAACCGGAAAGTTTGATGAAAAACTAGAGACGTATCTTGAAATAAAAAGCGATGTGGTGCCGTTTGAGCAACGCCCGTGGATGAAATGCGCAGAAATCACAGACAAAGTTATTGAGGCCATAGGCAGCGGCGACTATGACTTTATCCGGCTGAACTTTCCCAATGGGGATATGGTAGGCCATACCGGCGTGTATCAGGCGGTTATCTGTTCTATGGAAGCTATGGATCTTCAACTGGGACGGCTGGCAAAAGCGGTTGAAAAACACGGAGCGGTTATGGTAATTACGGCAGACCACGGCAACAGCGATGATATGTTTGAGCATAACAAGAAAACCGGTGAAGTTGTCTACAAGAAAGACGGCACGCCCAAGGCAAAGACCAGCCATAGTCTTAACCCTGTGCCATGTATCATTTATGATCCGGAGTATAAAAACGATTATCAGACGGAGTTACGCGAAGGGCTTGGAATAAGTTCTCTTGCGGCTACTTGCATACAACTGCTCGGTTTTGTGCCGCCCTCCGACTATGATCCATCAGTATTAAAATAAAAATCAAAAGCACGGAGAAACTCGGTTTCTTCGTGCTTCTTTCCTTTCTTTATCTTAGCGGGATTTGCCCGCGACAATGCAAGAGCAAAGTATCAAGAACCGTTTGCAGCATCCTCTTCCCGATGCCAGACAATGGCGCCGTCTATTGCTAGACGATCAAGTTCCCGATTGCTCAGCTTTACTCCGTTTGCCTTTAAGCTTTTTACTTGGTACTCTTCAATGTGAAAATCTTCTTTGATGACTTTTGCATGGGATTTAGGCAGGTAGTGCGCGGTTACCGTAAACTGCGCTTTATTCCCCAGATAGAGTACCAAAGCTTCTTGTGGCACCAGAGCATAAAGCCGGTTCATAAACCATCCTTCAATAACACAGCGTTTAATACATAAAGCGCCGTCCAGCTGATAAATAACGGTAAATACCATCTTGGCAAGCTCGTTCTTATCGGCTATGCCTACCCACCAAGCGCCGCCATCAATAAAAGTCTTTTCTGGAATCTCTGTTATCATGTAGGCGGCGTTCTTTCGGATGCTGATGATGCGGTCGAAGGAAGAGACGGTAACGACCGTCTGTCCGGTAACTGCGCTGCCAAGGTAGCCGGTTGTACCATCGTATTTGATTTGAATGTCCCGTTTCACAACTTCTTTAAGACTGATCTTATCAAATTTGCCTACAACGGTTTTGCGCTTTCCTCCAAGCGGAAGCCCTTCTGCGCTGCGTACCGTATCAATAAGCTTATCCAAAAAAGCTATCGCATAACCGGTTGTATCTTTAAGAGCCGTGTCTATCTCTTTAATGCGTGCCTGCAATGCCGCCATTTCAGCTTTGGCTTTACCGCTGTCAAAGAAAGAAATGCGCCGAATAGGTATTGCCAAGAGCCGCTTTATGTCTTCCGAGTCAAGCGTCTTCTTGAAAGGCGCCATACCTTCGATAATTGCTTTTTCTATTGTTTCCAAGTTTCGCTTTTTTTCAATAACTTGATATATACGCTCTTCAATGAAGAGCTTCTCCAAGTTTTTAATACGCAGTTTCTCTTGCAGTTCTTCTTTTTCCAATTCCAGTTCTTGCTTTAAGATAGCCACTAGCTGCCGGCTATGGTACTGTATTATCTCGGTTGTGGTCATAAGAACCGGCAAATGGTCCTTTATAACCAGTAAATTGACTGAAATAGACTGCTCGCAATCGGTCCATGCAAACAGAGCATCAACGGTTTCGGCTGAATACACGCCGCGGGCGAGCTTTATCTCGATTTCAACGTGTTCTGTGGTAAAATCATTTATAGACTGAATCTTAATACGACCGGCTTTTGCAGCGGCTTCTATACTGCCGATTAAAGTTTCCGTAGTAGAACCGGCAGGTAATTCCCGTATGACAATCCGCTTGGGATCGCTTGTATCAAGTTTTGCACGCACCAGAAGCTTTCCGTTGCCGTCCCGATAATCGGATACATCAACGAGCCCTCCTGTGGGAAAGTCCGGATACAAATGAAATTCCTGTTCTAAAAGGCAGCTCTTTTCTGCTTCAAGGGTTTCAATGAGGTTGTGCGGCATTATTTTAGTCGACATACCGACGGCTATTCCCTCAGCTCCCATGATCAGCACGACAGGCACTTTAGCAGGAAAGACGGCGGGTTCTTTGTGCCGCCCATCGTAAGAATCGACCATAGCCGTTAGTGCGGGGTTGTAGAACACTTGTTTGGCAAAAACATTCGCCTTACATTCAATATACCGAGCGGCAGAAGCTTCATCGCCGGTGAAGATATTACCGAAGTTTCCTTGTTTGTCGATAAACAGGTCTTTACTCGCCAGTACTACAAGGGCGCTGCCGATAGACGCATCTCCGTGAGGGTGATACTGCATACAATGCCCAATTACATTGGCAACTTTGTGGAATTTACCGTCATCCATTGCAAACAATGAGTGTAAAATCCTGCGCTGCACAGGCTTTAAGCCGTCTTCAAGATCAGGAATAGCTCTGTCCTTAATAACGTAGGAAGCATATTCAAGAAAATTCTTATCAAAGATAGTTTGTATATTAGACATAAGGCCAAGCTTACTATAAAAGAAAGAAAATGCTCTGAAAACCAGAGCATTTAGCTTTATTCTTAAAAAAGTTCCGGTGAATACCGGAGATCACGTTTTTCAAATTTACTGGCTCTAATCTTCTATTCAGCATCCGCATTCAAGCTCATGATACTATCCACAGGGCATGAGAAAATAAGACCGCCGGCTTTGCTTGCCATACCGTATTTTTGACTAAGCGCCTGCATAATCGCAGTCTTTTGTTCACGTTTAGTAACCATGAGGATAATCTCACGTTCGTCCTGTACTGAAACACCAAAGAATTTTAAGCCTTGATGGGCAAAACCGCGTGCGTTGATTATGGTGCCGCCTCGTGCGCCTGCCTCACGAGCCGTTGCCATGAACTCATCGCTATAGCCTTGGTTTATAATTGATATGATCAAATCATTGGTGATCGGTTGTTTTGTTTCTTCTTCCATTTTATCCGTCCCTTTAATCGGAAATAATTTGAAATTTGTATGCTTTGTAAATATTTCTAATACCGGCTTGTTGACACTCGAAAGCGGCACGGTAAAAGCAATGCCTGCCCCTACACTTTGCCGCCCCAATTTCTTGCGTACGTTCTTAACCAGAACAGACATTACCGCCGCTCGTTCAATACACAGTACGACAGCTTTATCGCTCACCCCTATACCCAGAAGATCAAGTATTTCTGAACTTGCCGTTCCTCTGCCCTTACTCACAAAGTGGAATCGTATATGCTCCTGCTCAAAGACTTGAGTAACAGCTTTCGATTTTCCCCAATCAATAATAAAAAAAAGAAGTCTCGGAGCCGCCATCAATAGACCTCCTCAAATTCAATAATCGTTCCGGCATCTCCAATCGCCAAGTTCTCAATCTCAGTTGCCGTTTGTTGTTTATGAGTCTTCATCCTACTCCCATACACAAGTCCCATAAACTGCACAACAATAAGCGGCGCCATCGCTACCATAGCGACAATGCCGAAAGCGTTCGTCATCAGTTCCCGGCCGGCGCCTTCGCAGACCCCCATTGCAAGGGGAAGCAGAAACGTCGAGGTTAAGGGGCCTGAGCATACGCCCCCTGAGTCAAAGGCGATACCAGTGAATATCTTAGGAACAAAAAACGTCAGAATAAGGGCAAAGGCATAGCCCGGTATCAAAATGTACATGATAGGAATGCCCACAAGGATTCGCACCATAGTAACGGCAAGCGCACCTGCCATGCCTATAGCCAGCCCTCTGTTCATAACCTTCTGTGGAATTGCACCGGATGAAATCTCCTCGACCTGTTTGTTCAGGACGTGTACCGCAGGCTCTGCCGATACAATAAAGTACCCTATAACCATGCTCAACGGTACAAGAACCCACTTAAACGGTGAAGATGCCATACCGCTGCCGAGCAGCTGGCCGACCGGAATAAAGCCGACATCGACGCCGGTTAAGAATACCACAAGCCCAATAAACGTATACACAAAGCCGACGATAATCCTCCCAATCTGGTGCCTCTTGAACCGTCTTGAAATGATTTGGAAGATTATGAAGAAGCCGACAATCGCCGCCAATGCCCGAAGCACATCGTTGGTAGAATGAGGAATCTGCTCTGCAAAGCCCATGATCACATCGCGAGAGGTTGCGACATCCGGCACCTCATTCGACTCTATCGAAGCGCCTTGCGGATTGTAGAATATGCCCAGCAGCATGACGGCTAAAATCGGCCCGACACTGCATAAAGACACCAATCCGAAACTGTCGTCTTGGGAGTTTTTATCACTGCGGATTGAGGCCACACCAACACCCATAGCCAGTATAAACGGCACCGTGATTGGCCCTGTGGTAACGCCGCCTGAATCAAAGGCAACTGCAATAAAACTGTTCGGCGTAAAGTAAGCGATGGCGAACGTAACGCCGTAGAAGAAAAGGAGCAGTACCGAAAGCTGGATTTTCAGCACAATACGCAGCACAGCAATAACGAGGAAAAGCCCCACTCCAACGCCCACCGTCAGTACCAGAACCATCGAGGGAATAGATGCTACCTGCTTTGACAAGACTTGTAGGTCAGGTTCGGCAATGGTGATGACAAGCCCCATAATGAAACTGATGATTATGATAAGGAACAGTCCGAAGGCTTGTAATAAGGATCGAACGGTAGCACTCTGTGTCGGCTTTGAGAGGGCGGATACCTTAGTCAGTTGGATTCCGATACCTTCACCCATTGGCATCATTGCCATATCGGCACCCATAGTAAAAAACCCCATGCCGATGATCAGGAGTGCTGAACCGGCGAGAAATACTAAAATAGTACCGGCAGGCATAGGAACAAAGACGACACTTGCAATCAGTACAATCAGTGTGATGGGGAGTACCGATCCAAATGCCTCCATAATTTTTTCTTGTAGTACTTTGTTCACGAAAGAAAGAGTAGTAATAATAGGCTACTTTGTCAAGAGTTGCTAAGGAGCACAGCGCGGCCGCTACCCCGGCATACTCTTCGGCGCAGATGCCGGTCATAGCCTCCCTGTTCGGCGGCGGGGAGGACCGCCCGGTATTCCCGGTTGACCGCCCAGTCCGGGAGCGCCGCTTGCGGTTCCTACTGTCGCGTATGCGGCGCCTGCAAAGGTTCCCAGGGCGCTTCCTTTGGTATACGTTGCACCGGAGTAGAGGCCGTGAAAATTCGCGCCCCCCGATACGCTGCCCCCTGCATACAGGGTATAGCTTGTTCCGCTTGCCATTGCGCCGCCGCCGAAAAGCATACAGACCGTGCCGCTGTAGGCGCGCGGCATTTTGAAAGTCATAATTTCAGCGCCGCCGGCAGACTCAATATGATAGAGATTATTGTAACTTACATTGCACTCTACCGTACATTTGGTTGTGGCGCTTGCGGTTGGTTTGCTGGTAGCGCCGCCAAAGCCGATTAAGGTCCCGCCTGAAACAGAGAA
>JAITAM010000181.1 GCA_031284085.1 Spirochaetaceae bacterium | reverse complement strand
TATTCTATCAAGGGCGGGTCTACGGCTCTTCTAGAAAAGAGGGATAATTTCGCAGAGAGCTGCGTGCAGCGAGCTATCTTGCTACTATTCATGGTGCATATTTCTGGGGTATTATACTCTTATGTATTATCTTGACCTTCCGGTTTACCAACACAAGCATCTAATATTAGACGCCCTTCGTGATAATCAAGTGATTGTCGTAGAGAGTCCTACCGGATCCGGAAAAACAACCCAGTTACCGGTGATTTTGTACGAAGCCGGCTATGGAGACCATGGGATTATCGGCGTAACACAGCCGCGCCGTATTGCAGCGCTTTCGGTCAGTGAATTTATAGCACGACAGATGGGAACGACTATCCCAGGCGTCATCGGGTATAAAATGCGCTTTGAAGACAAAACCGAACATTCAACTAAAATAAAAATTATGACGGACGGCATACTTCTTCAAGAAATGAAGGCGGACTCTTGGCTTTCAAAATACGATATTATCGTTGTTGATGAGGCGCATGAACGCAGTCTTAATATTGATTTTATTCTGGGGCTCCTGAAACGTGTCTTGGAGGTGCGTCCCGAATTTAAGGTGATCGTTTCTTCGGCAACCATAAATGCCCATCTCTTCTCTCAGTACTTCAGAGATTGTCCCATTGTAACCATTGATGCCATCATGTTTCCGGTATCAATGATTTATGAAGCCATAGCGCAATCTGAGGACGATGACGCATACCGCTCGCGCAAGCCAAGCGATGACGAACAGTTACTACAGAAAATCGTAGACTTGGTTGATCGTATCATTAGCGAGGAAAGGGGAGGCGACATCCTTATTTTCTTATCCGGCGAAAAGCTGATTAAAGAAGCTATGGTACTGCTTGACAAGTGTTCCTGCACACAGCGCCTGCACATTTTACCTTTATACGGACGGCTCGGTAAGGAAGAGCAAGAACGGGTCTTTGAGCCGGCGCCGAATGGTAAGGTAAAGGTCATTATCTCGACCAACATAGCGGAAACTTCGGTAACCATTGACGGCGTTACAACGGTTATAGATTCAGGGCAATCAAAATACAATTACTATGATCCGATAACCCATACTTCGAGCCTTATTGAAGGACCCGTATCAAAGGCAAGCGCCAATCAGCGTAAAGGGCGGGCAGGGCGCACGCAGGAAGGCGCATGTTACAGGCTTTACCAGCGTAAAGATTTTGAGAGCCGTCCTGAATTTACGCTGGAGGAGATTTACCGTACGGACATATCGGAGGTCGTCTTGCAAATGGCGGACTTGGGTATTACCGACTTTGAGAATTTTGATTTTATTTCACCGCCTGATAAGGCGCTTTTTGTTGCCGCCATTGAAACTTTGTCTTTGCTTGATGCTTTGACGCCTACTCGAAATCTTTCTAATATCGGCAAAATGATGAGCGCTTTGCCTTTGTCGCCTCGGCATTCACGGATCATAGTAGAGGCGATTCTCAAATACCCTGATGTTTTGCAAGAAGCAATCATTGCTTCTGCATTTCTTTCGACGCAAAGCCCCTATCTTTTGCCGTTGGGCGAAGAAGGGCAGGCTCGCCAAGCACATCAATCCTTCACTG
Organism: Spirochaetaceae bacterium; assembly: GCA_031284085.1. GTDB lineage: Bacteria > Spirochaetota > Spirochaetia > Treponematales > Breznakiellaceae > BOBG01. The sequence goes on along the minus strand of JAITAM010000181.1, from coordinate 1,082 downwards.
ATGAAAATGGAGATTTTGTTTCATACATCAAGCTCTACGAAAAATACTTAGTCGCATCAAACAAAGTACAGTTTTGCAGACAGTACTATCTTGACAGTCGGATAATGACTGAAATTGTCAATATAAGCATACAGCTTGAGCAGATAGTATCCTGCGACCTTGGGGTTCCGGTTTCAAGAGGCGGATCAGTCGAACACTACCTAAGTGTAGTTACCCGCGCTCTTGTTCAATTCGTCTGCACCCAAGATCCGGAATTCAGGGGCGCTTACCGAAGCTTAAGGGCAAACGGTATAGTTATACACCCCGGCTCGGCATTAGCGCATATCAGTCCGGGTCCCCGCTACATTGTGGCAGGCGAAATCGTACAAACAAGCCGTATGTTTGCTATGTCTGTATCGCCGGTCTCAAGGCGAATCCTTGACCGTATAGACTCTAAACTGTTTGCTCCACTCTTCGCTGAGGAATCACGAAAAAAAAAGCCGGAAAAACTGGAAAAGAGAGAAAACGAAAGCATAGAAATATGCGGTAAGACTTTTGTGGTTGAGGTATTTAGGAAAAAGAAACAGGTGCTGTTTCCATGGCATAAGTTCCGTCTTCTCAAGAACGATCTTGCGCCCTTTATTGGAAAATGGCCTGACTACAGAGCGGTCATTACCCATGATATATTTCGGGTTTTTGAAGGAGAAAAGCTCGATTTGGTACTAGCGCTTGCTCCGCTTTTGGATATAGAGACTCTTGATGAGCCGGGCAGCATAAAAGAGACTCGGCTCACCGTTAAAAGCGGTATGAAAAAGATGGTCAAGATGCTGCCTTCACTCTTAACGCCGATACGCATGAAAAAGAAGAACAAGGTTCCCAGTTCTATACGGCTTAACCACGACAAAAGCGGCTATTGGTTTTGTCCCTCTCCTCATCTTGAAAAGAACCTCAAAAAGAGTATTGCAAGTTTAGAAGCGCTCAGAGTAGAGTTGGCTGATCCTGCCGATACTACTGATGCGGCGATAAAGAATGCCATAGAGCATCACTATAACCGGCTGCTTGAACTCGCTCGTATAGCAGCCGCCGCTACTCTCTAAGCAGCC
>JAITAM010000179.1 GCA_031284085.1 Spirochaetaceae bacterium | reverse complement strand
ATACGGTGTTCTGCCGGATACTAAAGGATGGATGCTTAGGGTTTAACGTGGAACTAAGCGGCGCGGCGTCTCGGGTATTTGGCGGTGCAAAAAAGGGGTAGAACGCAAAGCCGTTCCACCCCTTTTTTATTTTCCATTTCATCGGTCCCTATTTCGCAAGCGATATGTGTCGGACAGATTCTCTAGAATTTGGGCATCGAATCTAAGCCTAGAAAGTCTGGTCCCCCCCCAGTGTGGCACCTCCACTGTAGACACTGTGATGATACGCCGTAAAAGATTGGTCTAATTAAATCGGCTTGCACCGGCTCTTTCTAGTTGAAGCGTTTTAGTGCTTTGATCGCAGACTTCAGGTGGACCGAAGTATTGAATGGAACCCGGAAAGAGGTAGCTTGTTTTAAGCGCCCATTCGTCGCGCTTTGCAACAAGCGCCTTAAAAGGCTCTCCGTCAAGTTCTACCAAAGCTTTCTTAATAACCGGCTTGGAAGAACCCTGTCGCCTTTCTATGTTCATCATCATGGTGAGAGGGACGCCGCCTGCAATCCACTCCTGAGAAGGCGCACTCAAGTTCCGTATGACGCCGAGGTAACTGGTAAGGCCCGCAGCAATCAGCATAAAAGCGTTCATGCCAAGAGAGTAACAATAATCCGCATCAAAGTTGGAAGGAAAAGAGCATCGCCCTTCATAGCCAAAGAAATGTCCCAAGCCGCTGAATTTGCCTTTGTATAGACCGGAGGCTTTGAGTTGATACAGCTTCTTCCCTACCATATCAATGAGGAGTTTCTCTGTCTCAATCCGTGAGACCTGCACGTTGCCGTGAGGGTCTCTGTCCATGAGGAGCTGAGAGGCAATATCCAAAGGCAGCGATTGAAGCAGCTGCAGCGCTTCTTTGGAAATCTTTCCGCTCAGGAGATCAACTCGCAGCTTCGGGTCTCTAATTGACGAAAGTTCCTGCGAGAGACTAGGCGTGAGCGCATCGTTAAGCCGGTCAATAAGTGCTTTCATCTCAGGAACGAATTCAATCAAGCCTTCGGGAATAAGCACGATACCGAAATTATTGCCGGCATCGGCACGTTTCACCACCGACTCACAGATCGTATCAACCACTTGCGACAATGACCAGTGTTTTTCACGAACTTCCTCAGAGATAAAGCAGATGTTAGGCTGGGTTTGCAGCGCGCACTCAAGGGTAACATGGCTTGCCGAGCGTCCCATCAACTTAATGAAGTGCCAATATTTCTTTGCACTATTGGCATCTCGGCAGATATTGCCTATGAGTTCGCTGTAGGTTTTACATGCCGTGTCAAACCCAAAGGACGCTTCGATGTACTCGTTTTTAAGGTCTCCATCTATGGTTTTGGGACACCCTATGACTTGGATCGGTACTTCTTTATCCAGAAAGTACTCGGCAAGAAAGGCGGCATTGGTATTGGAGTCATCCCCGCCCACAATCACGATTGCATCAAGCCCCAAAGCCCTTGCGGTGGCTAGCGATGCAGCAAATTGTTCTGGCTTTTCTATTTTGGTCCGCCCCGAACCTATGATGTCAAAGCCCCCTGTGTTCCGATACTCATCAATAGTCGAAGCGTTTAACAGGAGCGCCTTGTTTTCGACAAGCCCTGCAGGTCCCTTACACAAACCGTAAAGAAGCGACTCCGGGTTGCCCTTTTTCAACCCGTCGTGAAGGCCTGCTATAACGTTGTGTCCGCCCGGCGCCTGTCCACCGGATAAAAGCACTCCGACTTTTAGCGGACGTGTCGTTAATGTGCCGCAAGCGCCCTTTTCAAAGGTTACTATAGGCTGCCCGTAGGTATGCTTAAATAAAGCTTGTAATACCTCTTGGTCAGCGTCTGCTTCGGTTGAAGCGCCTTGTTTTACCGCAATTGAAGCTAAATCCTGCGTCAACACAGATGGAAGCCGTGGTTTATACGCATAGCGTGCTTTCTGTAAGACAGATAATTCCATACAAACTCCTTAAAATTGTTTTATAATTACAAAATATCATACGCAGCTCTTATGTTCAAGCAGGCCAGTCCACGCCAGCGTACTTCTAACAGCCGCAAGCTGGCCTGAGAGTATGTCCAAGGGATTGGAAGATCTACCGCTTGTTTTCAACTATTTTCTCAGACAAAAATTGCCCGCCCAAAAACCCCTTCCAATGCCTTGACAGAATAGGCACAGTATTATATTCTTTAACAATAGAACATCGGGTAATAGCGCAGTTGGTTTAGCGTACAAGTCTGGGGGACTTGGGGTCCCCGGTTCAAATCCGGGTTGCCCGATAATTTCAAAATTGTATTTTGAAAATACATAGATTGAATGTAAAACAGGTGCCGGTGTGATACATCAAATCATGAACACAGAAACAACGGTACCAGGGCTTATCCAGAAAGCCTACGACAGCCTAAAAGCCTCTGACGCACACGCTGCTCGTGCCGCATTGGAGTCCGCCTTGGAAATTGATTACGAAGATCAAGAAGTAGTATACGCCCTCAAATGTCTTAATTGGTGGCTTGACCGGATAAACCAATTATCAGAGATGAGTGATTCGTATGAACAGGGTGGCTTCATCCTTTCTCAATGGAAAGCATTTTATGGTTTTATTGATAAGATTGGAGAAAAATACGATCCGTGCCAATACGCACTGCGGCGTTTCGTTTTTTCTACGGCATTACAATCCTTTCAAGGCGTGTTAAGTGATGGGATCAATGAGTATGATCCGGGATTGCTTTTGCAGGTTGGTCGCTGTTACAAAGGGGTTGGTAACTACGACCTTGCTCTTAAATATCTGGAACAGGCTTTTAATTTTAGGCGGGAAGATGGAGAGACGCTTTCAGAACTTGCTGATGTAAACGCTCTTTTGGAAGAAAGTCGAGCCGCCAAAGTTTTATTTCGTGAAGCTTTCTTCTTGGACCCTCAAGGCATTGATCTACGTTCAATGGAATCGGAAATGATCACGAGAATTCGTGAGCGAGTACGTTCTTCTTATGGGTATGAAGGTTCTGAATTAGCAGAATGGCTCCCCATCTATGGTTGTCTATTCGGAGTTTTTTCAGTTAAACGCGAACTGAAATCGGTAGAAGTGGGACGACTCAAGCAATCAATTTTTTCGTTAGAAAATGAAATTCGTTCCGGTCAAGGTAATATTCTTATATTGAAGCCTCGGCTTATCAATCGATACTTTTGGCTTATCGATCATTATGAAAATGCACGAGAAGATCCGAGTATGATTGAAGAAACCATGTTAAAAATTAAAACTATTGATCCGGCTATCTATGAACGATACCGGAATTAGGAGCTGTATGATGTCTGAAACTCTTTTGAAAGATGTGCAAGAAGTGCTAAATGAAGAAAAATGGACAAGGGCTACACTCAGTAATTATTCAACGAATCAATTTAAGGACCTTGATCTTATACTTAAAGAGGCGCGCACTGATCATGTGTTAGATGAATTAAAAGATATGTGTGAAGAACATTTGATTCATACTAAGAATAGTATTATTGCACTTTATTTATCGGGCATGATCGCTCTGTCGCGCCAACTCATAGACGATTCCGCTCTCATAAGCCTCGTAACTATTTTTGTTGATAATCGCAAATGGAATATTGTTAAATACCTTTGTGAACGAATCCTTGATTATGGAGAATCAAAATTTGCTTTGAGAACTCTTGCCGATTGTTATAAAAACGACCATGATGAGAAAGCCATGTATGAAATATGGGAGCAACTGGCAAAGGTCGACTTTGAAGATGCCGATTTGACCAAGATGCTTGCAGAATATTTTGAAAAGATGTCTGACCTCGATAAGGCTATTGATTATTACAAAAAAGCATTGCACCGCTACTTGAATAAACAAGCATGGACCAATGTTAAAGAAATTTGGGAGAATTTGCTGGTTTATTGCCCGGAAGATATTGATTTCTTTTTACACGTACAAAAAAAAATAGCAAAAACGATTAACGAAGAAAGAGCAATAATGCTTCTCCAAGAGCTTTACGCCTCGTGCAGAAAAAGAAATGATATTAGTACCGCTGTTGATGTCTTAAAAATCATTCTTCAATATGAAGAACATGATATGTCTGCAAGAAAAGAAATTATCGACTGTTTCCGGGTAAAATATGCTTATCATAGCCAAATTGAAGATTATATCCGGGTAAGCAATCTCCAGCAGAGTTGGCGTAACATACATGAAGCTATTGCCGATTTTGAAAAACGCATTGCCTTTGACAAAGGGAATTTTGTCTATCATCGCACCTGGGGAGTAGGGCGTATTGTTCAGGTGCAAGGAGACGAAATTACTATTGATTTTGCTAAACAGCGAGGGCATAGCATGTCCTTAAAAATGGCTGTTGAAGCACTTCAAATCTTATCGAAGAATCATATTTGGGTGCTCAAAGCACTATGGAGAAAAGAAAAACTTCACGATCAAGTAAAAGCAGATTGTGCTTGGACGCTACGGACCGTTATTCTTAGTTTCGGTGAATCTTGTGATATGAAACGGATTAAGTCGGAACTGGTTCCTTCAGTGCTTTCAGCCAGCGAGTGGACTACATGGAATACTAAAGCACGTGAAATTCTTAAATCGGATCCGTCCTTTGGAGTAAGTAGTGATAATATTGATTTATTTACGGTACGAGAGCATCCGGCGACTATTCAAGAAAAGCTATACAATGAATTCAAAGCTCAAAGGAATTTTTTTGATCGGCTTTCAACATTTCGATCATACCTTGCTCAAAAGAAGCCGGAATTAGACTCGGAATATTTTAGTGAGATGTTTACCTATTTTTCTCGCCATCTTAAAAATAGCGCTCAAATTAATGAATATGTTGTTGCCTCTTACCTTTTAATTAGCGATATAGCCGGTAAATATCCACACTTAGGAAGCAGCGTGTCTTTGAATTTTATTGATATTTTTAATGCTATTGAAGACATTCCGAATTTATTCTTGAAGCTAAAAGATAGTAAACTACGCGAGTCTTTCTTGCACCATGTCAAGCTTTTTGTGCCTGATTGGACTGATGTGTTTATCCGGCTATTCCCTTTTGTTCTTTCTAATGAATTGTTGTTAGTTAATGCGACTGGAGAGGAATACACAGAAAAATTAACTGCCTTAGCTAGAAATTGCTTTGAGAATTATCGGGATTATAAGGAAGCGGTTGTATGGTTGTTCAAAAATGCGCGTACTGAATCTTGGTATAAAACTGCCGAGCTTTCGTATGAAAAGCAGATCATTACGCTTATTCATATCTTGGACTTAACGTACCGAGAAATTGAAAACCGCAGAGAAACATCTGAAAATCGCAAGATCAATAAACAGGTATGGAATCTCCTTTTTAAGGAGGGATTGCTCAATGCGTTTATTGATGAGTCGACTGAAGAAATAGTAGGACGGATTTATCCGCTTGTTAATGATATCAAAGAACTGGACTCTTCCGAGAAGTTGAAGCTTCGTTCTCGTATTATAAATAAATATCCGAATTTTAAATTTATCGGCGATGTTGAGAAGACTATTGTTAGTCGAGGTCTTCTGGTTACCAGTGCCAAGTACGAAGAAAAACAACGACAACTAGCCCACATCATGGAAGAAGAGGTGCCGGCGAACTCACGGGAAATTGCTTTTGCACTATCATTGGGCGATTTGCGTGAAAATGCAGAGTACAAAGCCGCCAAAGAAAGGCAGGAGATGCTTAATGCTATGGTGGTAAAGCTAAAAGATGAGGTGGATCGGGCGCAAATCTTTGATCCAGCTACAGTGAATGCCAATCGGGTATCTTTTGGAACTATAGTGGCGCTGGCAAACACAAAAACCGGCCTGAAAGAAGAATATACTATACTTGGTCCTTGGGAATCGGATCCGGCTAACCGGATTATTTCATACTTATCGCCGTTTGGTGGAGCAATTCTTAATAAGAAATCAGGTGAACAGTTTACTTTCCAAGAAACTACTTATAAAGTTGAATCCATTAGTATTGCCGGAGAGTATTAAAAACAGGCTAGGAGATAACAGGAATTAGAAATGGAATTCCGTGATGATTCGAGCCTTTCTTTGAAAGTACGTTGTTTTATACTTTGCTTTTGTATCAGTATTCCAGCCTTTACCCAAAATTCACGAAATTATCCGGTTGATTTGATAGTGCTTCTTGACACTTCCTCAAGTATGAGTGCTTTTTATCACGATCTGCGCAATTATCTGACCGGCCCTTTTCTTCGTGAACATTTACGTCTCGCCGATACTTTCCATCTGATCTCTTTTTCCGATACTGCACGGCTTGAAATAGTACGCCGTGTTATGGATCGTAGTGATGTTGAAGTTATTATAGGACGCCTCCTCCTCATGTATCCGCTCGATCCATATTCTGATATCGATCAAGCCCTCCTGTATGCTGAGAACTATATCAACACACTTGCCGGCGATAGACAAAAAAGGCTCGTACTGATAACCGACGGCGATCACAACCCTCCTGCTAAAACTTCTTCAAATATAAACATTGAAGAACGTATCAGTGCGACACAAGCTGCTCTCCGTGGAGCCGGCTCTTTATTGACCGTAGTAAAAGTTCCGGACGGGATGAGAACAAGTCCGGTAACGGAGCCGAGTCGGCAAAGTCCGGCGGTAACTCCTCCTCCTACGGCGGAACCTGAATCACCGCCGCCTTCTGTAGAGCCTCCTGCGCCGCCACCGCCGCAGATTGTTATACCGGAGCCTGAGAAGCCAAAGGTAGAGCGCCCGCCGCCTCCCGAACCTCGCTCTCCGCCCTCTTTAGCTGTAAAGCCTCTTGCGCCGCCGCCGCAGATTGTTATACCGGAGCCTGAGAAGCCAAAGGTAGAGCGCCCGCCGCCTCCCGAACCTCGCTCTCCGCCCTCTTTAGCTGTAAAGCCTCTTGCGCCACCGCCGCAGACTGTTACACCGGAG
>JAITAM010000012.1 GCA_031284085.1 Spirochaetaceae bacterium | reverse complement strand
GTCCATATACTTATTACTCCTGCTCCGGGTGAAAGTCTGTCTCAGATAATGAAGTGGATAAAGCAAGTCTTTGCTGTGCGATGGAATAAAGAACATAACACAACAGGACATTTCTGGGGAGACAGGTTCTGGAGTAGAGAGATTAAGGATGAGAAGGATTTCTGGGCAGTCTTTGAGTATATAGAACAGAACCCTGTAAAAGCGGGATTGGTAGCAAAAGCGGAGGACTGGGAGTATGGAGGAGCATATCATCGCTCTCATGGAATAACTCTGATAGTGTCTGAGGTAACGCAGGACTTCTGGGATAACTTCCACGCTAGGCTTTAGACTCTGCAAGGTCTGTCCCTTTCCGGAGGGGTCAGACCTAGCTATAGGAGGGGTCAGACCTAGCTATACGGTCAATAAGCCTGCATCAAGAACAAACTGAGAACCGGTGGCATACCGAGCTTTGTCGCTTGCAAGATAGGCCACAAGATGAGCCACATCATCAGGCTCTATCCACGGAACCGGTAAAAGGTTGCCGGCGCTCCTTTGCGCTATCTCTAAAGGAGTCGTGCCTTCCATAGCGGCAAGCCCGTCGTTCATCGGCGTGTTCACTCCAGTAGGATGAATACTCACGACCCTGATATTGTGAGGCGCCAGCTCAAGCGCCCATGCCTTGGTTAGACCGGTAAGCCCCCATTTGGAGGCGGTGTAATGGGAGAGGCGTTTCGCACCCCGAAGCCCCATAGTAGAAGAATTATTGATAATAACCCCGCTTTTTGCCTTGATCATGTAAGGAACAACCCGGCGGGTAACGTTGAAAGGCCCTTTTAGGTTTATATCAATCATGGTATTCCATTCCTCATCGGTCATGGAATCCAGCGCAGCATAGGCGCAAATGCCGGCGTTGTTGAAGAGAATGTCGATTTTACCGAACGCAGCTACGCTCTTTTCTACCGCCTGCTTTATCGCTTCATCATCACGAACATCGCCTGCGGCAATAACAGCGCGCCGCCCCAGAGCCTCAATCTCGGCTTTGAGGCTTTCCAGCTCGGATTTGCTGCCGAACTCATACGAAGGGTAGGCAAGCTTCTTTGCCACATCAAAAGCCGTAATATCCGCACCCTCTTTTGCAAGAAGCAGCGCAGTTGCCCGTCCCTGTCCATGCGCTGCACCGGTAATGAAAGCCGTCTTACCAACAAAATCATTCATGATCGCCCTCCCCATCTTTGACGTATTGATAAAGTACTTCATCCAAAGGCACTTTAGCAATGGTATTGAAAAGGTTTGTGGCGCTCATAATTCCTGCAAAGGCAAAAAGCAGCACTATCTCTTCGGTATTGTAGCGCCTTTGAAGCTCATTGTAGAGGGATTGCGGGATATTGTGAGGGTCTTTTCCTATCGCATGTCCCAGATCCATCAAGAACTTCTCGCTTTCAGACAAGACCGGCTGCTCCGGATCGTCCCCTGAGTCGATGATGATCTTGCGGAAAAATGTGGAACAGACAAGACAGTCATTTGCAACGGAAATGGCATAGGAGTAGAGGGACAATGCCCGTTCTCCAATAAAAGGAACAACAAGGTCCTTGAGAGTATACCACTCCATATAAGCTTTGAAAGCAGCGGCATTATGCAAGAGAGTCCGTTTCATGTTGGTAACGCGGCCGTTCTTTGCAATCTGGTCATCGTATTCCCGCTTCGCCTCAGGCGAGGCATTTTCATAGTCTGTCATTGGTAAAAAACTCATGTGAGTCCTCCTTAAATTATATGTGATATGAATAATCTGTTGAAAACTGCTGTAAAAACTGCCGGGTTCGTTCTTTTTGAGGATGGGCGAAGAATTCCTGCGCCGGCCCTTCTTCTAAGAATCTGCCTTGCTCAAGAAACACTATCTTCGTACCCAGATCCCGTGCAAACGCCAGCTCATGGGTTACCACGATCATGGTATTCCCTTCGGCAGCTACCTTTTTCATCGCGCTCAGCACTTCCTGTACTAATTCCGGATCCAAAGCGCTAGTCGGCTCATCAAAAAGAATTACTTTGGGATTCATTGCCACCGCTCGCGCAATAGCTACCCGCTGCTGCTGTCCTCCGGACAATTCTGCCGGGTAAGCATTCATTTTATCGCTAAGCCCCACCTTTGAAAGATGGAACTGTGCCAGCTCTCGCGCTTCGTGCCGGGGCATCTTTTGCACCACCAAAAGCCCCTCTTCAACATTAGCAAGGGCGGTTTTATGCAAAAAAAGGTTATAGCCTTGAAACACCATAGACGTCTTCCGCCTGAGTCGATAAGCCTCTTTCTTGGTATACTGCTGGTAGAGAAGAGCTTCACCGTCCACGGTAATAGTACCGGACTGCGGCTGTTCCAATAGGTTAATACAGCGCAGAAGAGTGGACTTGCCTGACCCGCTTGGACCTATGATCACGACCACGCTTCCTGCGGCCACATCAAGATTTATATCGTAAAGCACTTGGCTAGTCCCGTAAGACTTATTTAAGGAACGGATTGATATCATAGAGCCTTCTTTTCATGGCGGCGGAGCCGGCGCTCAAGGAGAGTTAAAATCCGTTCTAGGGCAATGCAGATGATCCAGTACAACAGAGCCGCTACAAGGTAAGCTTCAAGAAAGTTAGAAGAACGTGCGGCGGTGATCTTTGCCTGACCAATGATCTCAGGCACCGATGCAGCAAAAGCCAGAGAAGTATCTTTGAGCAGTGCGATAAAAGTATTCCCCATATTAGGCAGGGCTACAAGGGCAGCTTGCGGTAAGATTATTCGCAAGAAAGCTTGGAAATCAGTCATGCCTAATGAGGAGGCTGCCTCGATCTGCCCGCGAGGGACAGACAACAACGCTGCCCGAATAGATTCGGAAAGGTAAGCTCCTACGTTGAGAGAGAAACAGAAGTACATGAAAACAATCGCCGGTATAGAAGAAATATCGAGTTCCCACGCATAAATGGCATTAAGATAGCGTAAAACCAGAGGGATACCGTAGTAACAGAGAAAGATCTGAGCTAAAAGGGGTGTGCCGCGCATGAAAGAGGTGTAAACTCCGGCAATTTGGAGAAGCGCCGGTATTCGTTTGATCTTAATTAGAGCAATCCCCAAACCGATAAACGCTCCAAAGAAAAAGGCTATGCCCGCGATTGCCAATGAGACCGGAATCCCTTGAGCAATACGCGGAATTGAGCGGATCATAAAATCAAAATCAAGAATGCTTCGTTTTATCACGTTTATCAAATAAAGACAGCGCTTCCCCGTAGTTCTTCAAACCAGTCATAAACGACCCTGCCTATCATACCTGACTATCTTGTATAGTCGGCTCCGAACCATTGAGCCGAAAGAGCGCTCAAACGGCCGTCGGCGTGAACCTTTGCTAAAGCCGCATCCAGTTTATCCTTCAATGTTGTACCAGCAGCGTCTTGCTTTGCGATAAAAATGATGGACTGTTCTTCAATACGCTCTCCCACAGGCTCTATTTCCAGTCCCTGCGCGATTGCTTTGGCACGAGCCATAACCGGATCATTCAAGGTGGCGTCTATACGGCCGTTGACAATGTCTTGAAGCACTGTGGTAATATCCTCTTCATAGTACACAATGGTAAGAGTATTCCCGTGTTCTTTATTCCATTCTTCAAGATAACGGGTATAATTGTCGCCCACCGTCGTACCGATTCGCTTGCCTTGAAGAGTTTCCAAGCCTTGAATATCTGTACGCCCTTTTTTCGCAATAAGCTGACTCGTGCTTTGATGGTAAGATTGGTGGGTGAGGGCATACTTAGCCACTCGCTCCGGAGTACTTACAATCTGATTGGCAATAAGCTGATAACGGTCTGAATCAAGTCCCGGGAAAAGAGAATCCCACGGCCCGGCGTGGAATTCAAAGTGGAGACTCGGATCAACCGTCTCAAGGAGCCTTAGCACCTCAATATCATAGCCGGTAACCTTTCCATCCGGCTCTACTAAAGAAAAAGGCTCATAAGTTCCCATAGTACCGACGTTAATAATCTCTGTGCTGCCGCCCTTTTTATCGCTGCTGCCCCTCGCAAACAGAGAAGAAAGAGCCAAAAGGGTCAAGCCCAGCGCAAGAACATATCTTTTCATACACAATCCTCCTAGACGTTACTACATAACATAGTAATTTTGTATGGTTTCATTCAATCTAAACACACAAAGTTTCTAGAGTCAATATCTATGTATATAAGAAAAGAAAGCTGCCGCATTGTTTTTCTCAGGCCGCTTCTTGATTTAGGCGCAAAGAGCCGGCTGGAGATTATAAAAACACTTGAAGAAATAATAAAAATAGGATAAAACAATACCTGTAAGGATGGTGCCGTGAAACAAAGAGCAGTCGTTTTTTTATTGTTCGTCCTGTTTTTAGGATGCGCAAAAGACAATAAGCAGAGTACAATATCCGTTATCGGTCTTGGCAGCGTGTTGGCGCAGCCCGATACACTTCAACTGAGTATCTCGTTAAGCAACGTTGCCCCAACAATTCGAGAGGCGCACGAAAAAGTAGCCCTAATGGTTAGGCGGGCGCTGGAAATACTAAAGGAAGAAGGAATAGAAGAAAAAAATACCGCCACATCTTCATTAAGATTTAATCAAGAATATGAATGGCAAGATAATAAGAGAATTTTGATAGGCCGGAGGGCGGAACAAACCATAACATTTTCAATAAATGATATACAGAAGGACAACGCAAAAGCCCCGCGCTTATTGGATAAAATGACAGAAATCGACAGTATCGTTTTGAATGAAATTAGTTTTAGCATTAAAGATACGAGAGATTTATTTATACGTTCGAGGGAACTTGCCTATCAAAAAGCAATGGAAAAAGCGCTGCAATACGCGCAGCTTTCCGGGCTTAGCATAGTAAAAACCAGCAGCATTACTGAAATGGGAAGCCCGCAGGTTCCTGTAATGAGCAACAGTCTGTATAATCAGGCAGCCGCCCAAAGCGCCGCTGCTGATCTATCAGGGACAACCGTACTGCCAACGGGCGAATTGGAAATTACCAGCCAAATTCTCGTGGAATTCCTTCTTGAATAAATAAAACAGCTCAAATCCATTGGCAAATTTAACGGCGAGCCGGACACAAGACCCATCGAACAGCAGAAACGCTCATGGTTGCCTGCTAACTAGTTAAGGCAGCCGCATCCCCGATAGATAAAAGCACTTATTCCTAAGCTGTTATATAATCAATCATACTATTGATATTCATTTTGAAAAGAATTATATGCCCAACCAGAAATTATGATCCGCTGTTTCTCTTTATTTGAAGCAAAATAGTTGGATTTTCAAGCCAAACCACGAGGCGAAAGCGAAGGTATTAAGCGATTTTCATAGTAAAGTCTCCGCGTTGCTGCTTATCCATTCCGCTGGGACCTGTGATATTTTTTCTCTGCCGGTTGGCTCAAACAGGGGCGTGCCTATTTTTCGCATTTTTAACGATCCGTCTGCAAGTTTAGCAATGCGCTCTTTTGTTATATCTATATATTTTTTCTCTTTATCAATAATTATTCCCCGTCTTTTTTGTTTCAATGCGGCGATTAACGATGAACCAACGCCGCCGAAAGGATCCAATACAAGATCGTTTTCATCAGTAAACGCCAGCACACATCTTTCGATTAGTTCAACAGGAAAAGAACAGGGGTGTTCTGTTTTTTCAGGGTGGTTTGATTTAACATTTGGAATATCAATTATTCCGCTATCCCATTCCTCCGCAATTAGTTCCCAAAAGTCCGATGGATTTTTGCCCAGAGGATTTCCGCTCGGCTTACCGATATTATTCCCTTTGTAGTTTCGTTTTCCCGGATATTTTGACGGCACTCGGACGGCATCGAGATTAAAAGTATATTCATCGCTTTTTGTAAACCACAGCAATACTTCATATCTTCCTGAGAATCGTTTAGAAGCGTGTAAGCCGTGGCCGAAATGCCAAATAATTCTATTTCTTAATTTTAATCCCAGCCTCTTAAACAAAGGATAGAAATAAATATCTAATGGAAACACCTCTCCTTGAGAAACATAATTCCCGACTTGCCACACAATACTCCCGCTAGTATGGCAAGTTCTATACAGTTCAGTAATTATCTTTTCCTGCCATGTTATATATTCTTCCAAACTTATTTCTTTTTCATAAACTTTTCCTATGTTATAAGGCGGTGATGAAACAATTAACTTAAAAATATCATTCGGTAATTGTTGTAACATATCGAATGTGTCGCCTTCCAATACCACTGCGTCAGCATTTTTATCGTAATATTCTTTAACCGTGTACTGATCAAACAATAAACCCCTATCCATTGCCTCAAGTTTTTCCACCTGCCCCCCTCCTGTGTTCAGGCAGCGGTAAGGTCAAGGCGCTAAGCCTCCTCCCGCCGCCGCCTACCCGTTACGGGATGACAGCACTGAAGATGGCGCTCCAGTCGCCCTTCAAAACCGCACCGGTTTCCCAGCGCACCGCAAAGTAAATCTTCTTGCCGCGCTGGTTTTCATCAAAAACCAGTTCCAGCGGGTTTTTGGTGGCAAAGGCTGAGTGCAAAAGGTCGCCGATTACCGCAGGCGGCGTGTCCGCAATGACCCAGAGGCACTCCATTCCATGCACATGAGCGGGCTTACCCCAGCGCGCGGCGGAGAGAGAGCGGAAGCGGATATAAATAACGCGGGGGCCGGGAGTGCTTACTTCCACATCGGGAATACCTTCCGGCTTGGGGTTCGGGCTGGGCGGGTTGCGTCCATGCAGTCCAAGATCAACGAGCTGCTGAGGCGTTATCTGCGGGTTGCGGTCGATGAAGCGGTGTTTGAAATCGCTCAGCGCCTTTTTTGCTGCGGCACGAGCCTCGTTCTTAGCTGCGGTAACGCCGGGGGTATGCGGCTCAAACGTCGCCTCATAGGCCGTATGCCACGCACCATAAGCGGCATTGAGGGCAACAACCTCCTCTGCCGGAATGTTTGTCCACAGTTGGTTTTGCCCCGATGTGTTCCGTGTTACCTGATTGTGCAAATTGTTAAAAAAAGCGTCGAACCCGGCATCCGTACTGGGTAGGAAATAAGAACTCTTAGCCATAAAAGAACCTCCTCGGCATTAAAGTTTATCTTTTTATAGCACAATGCGCAATCTTTGACAAGAGGGCTTCTCAAGAGCCTTTTTCCGTTCAGAAACAGGGAGCTAAATCAAATGGATAAGGGGCTTAATCAATTGGATAAGGAGCTTAATCAAATGGATAAGGGGCTTAATCAAATGGATAAGGAGCTTAATCAAATGGATAAGGAGCTTAATCAAATGAGTAAGGAGCTTAATCAAATGAGTAAATCCTTAATTATAAAGCATTTACTTCATTTAGAGGTCTGTCCCCTTCCATAATCGAGCAACTACGGCCTATTTACGGTCTCAAAGCTGCCAGCGGGTCTGAGGTCTGACCCCTGTTTCTGCCGGATGATCTTGATTGCGCTTTGGTGTTTGCCGTTTCAACACTCTTCATATTTATATTGTAGCTTCTAACAAGGTTTGGAAGGTCTTTATAAGGCAACAGGTCTGAGGTCTGACCCTTGTTTCTGCCGGATGATCCTGATTGCGCTTTGATGTTTGCCATTTCAATGCTCTTCATATTTATATTGTAGCTTCTAACAAGGTCTGAAAAATCTTTATAAGGCAGCAGGTCTGAGGTCTGACCCTTGTTTTTGCCGGATGATATTGATTGCGCTTTGGTGTTTGCCATTTCAACACTCTTCATATTTACATTGCAATTTTTAACAAGGTCTGAAAAATCTTTATAAGGCAGCGGTTCTGAGGTCTGACCCCTGTTTTTGCCGGAGGATCCTGATTGCGCTTTGGTATTTGCCGTTTCAACGCTCTTCATATTTACACTGCAATTTTTAACAAGGTCTGAAAAATCTTTATAAGGCAGCGGTTCTGAGGTCTAACCCCTGTTTCTGCCGGATGATATTGATTGCGCTTTGGTATTTGCCATTTCAACGCTCTTCATATTTATATTGCAATTTCTAACAAGGTCTGAAAAATCTTTATAAGGCAGCGGGTCTGAGGTCTGACCTGCCTCCTGTTTAGAGAGTTGTTAAGCTGGGGGAATGGGATTTGCGGAGTCCGCAAAACCACATAAGAATACAAAGCCATTACGACTTTCTCTTTTTCATTTTACAATCGGAAGGGCTGTACAAAGAAAGCGCCTGAACTCAACGTTTAACAGCCTTCTAAACAG
>JAITAM010000230.1 GCA_031284085.1 Spirochaetaceae bacterium | reverse complement strand
AAGGGACACGGCAGGCCAGACCTCCAGCTTAAGGTCAGCGCTCGTGAAAAAGAGCGCCGCACTAAAGCAAAATGCCATACTAGCCCCGTTATTTATCTATTCAGTCTTGTCGTGGGTCTACAAAGGGAACAGACTTCATGCGGCTTCTTGCAGGTAAAAGCCGTACGTCGTTTCCCATACAATGCCGGAAGCTTTGAAAACAGCTTACGGCTGCTGCCCGGGGACAAGCGCCCGTATGGATTCGTCGTACATGGCATAAGTTTGTATAGCCGGACGGAAGAAGTCGCCACTGTAGCTCTTGTTTATGGCAAAACTAAAGGTTTTTTGTTCACCGCGCTCTAAATCAAAGTAGGTCAGTATGCGGTCGTCTCTTATATCTTGGTACTTTGCCTGCGCATCTCTGCTGCCGCTGCCAACTCGAGTGTTAAGAAGCTCCCACGATGCGGGAATAGGATGCACTAAGGCAATTTCCGGCACATCATGAGTCGTTGTATTGCGCACAGTAATTCTTATTTCCATGTCGTCTCCTGCAGCAAGGCTATCTGGGTTGACGGCCGCACCGGCACTGTTAAGATAAGCAACGTTCAACGACAAACCTGCTGAAAGCGCCGGCTCTTCCCCCTCACCAGGGATACCTTTATACAATACCCGTGCGTATAAAGGCGCGTTCGCTGTGTTCGTTATGCGGAATGTTCCCGATTCTATAGCGCCGATACTTACCCGTGTCATAGGCTCGCTGAAGAGGACCTTGCCGCTCTGAGTTCCCAGCGTATACTCTGCGCTAACTTGTGCGTTGTCCATCTTGAAAGCAGAGCATACCGCAATAAGCGCATACGCCGTCTCTTGTGTTGAAAGCCACACATCACTTGAAAGTGTATCCGATATGCTTTCGATGAGCGGCTGCACTCTGGTACTCTGGCCGAGCAGTCCCAGCGTCTCTACTATCATCGCAGTATCACGCAACGAAGACCCGAAAGTGCCGTTTAGTTCACGGTAAGTAGCGACAACGGTGGACAGATTCTTTACCATTGACTGTGCAATGCTGCGCTGCCCTGAAAGCCAATAAGCCGCTGCAAGCCGCCATACCGTTTGTATGTCGAGGTCCTTCCGTTCCCGCAGCCGGTTCATAGAACCTATGTCTGCATTACCGGACAAAGCGAGCGTATAAAGCCGGTAGCTCTGTTCCAGCGTAGTCTCTCTCATATACCAGTATCCCTGATTATAGGCATTATCAGTCCATGTAATCGTGCGCTCCCGCTGGTACTTTACCCATTTCTCTATCATGCCTGCCGGTATTGCATAGCCTTCACGCCTAGCTTCAACAAGGAAATGGCCTGCATACGAAGAGCCCCACTCATGCGATTGATTCTCTCCCTGCCAATATGAAAAGCCGCCATCCGCCGTTTGAAAACTTTTAAGCCGCTCTATGCCGGCGCTGATGTTTTCACGTATCTCAGCAGTTCTTGCAGGATCAAGGTTTTGAATTTTCTCTAAATACAACTGTGGGAAAACCGCGCTTGTCGTCTGTTCCACACAACCGTGAGGATAGGCAATGAGAAAGCCGAGTCGTTGTTCAAGATTCAAAGGCGGCATCCTTGAGAATTCTATAACGGCCTCGTTCGTGCCGGCTACGCCCGGAGGCTCCATACGCCCCGGCCATGTAGTGCCGGCTTCCATAAAACGCATTTGGGTAACGGTAACCGGAATTGCGGTGCTTCGCACTACAAGAGAGGTTTTTTGCACCGCAGGCTTTAAGCCTCTCGAGTCCGCCTGTGCGCTCAGCGTTATTATCGTGCCGGGTGTATAAGGCGCTTTGATCTTATAATTGACAATAAGCTCGCCGGGTTTATCAAAAACAATGGTGCTGCGTGCCGGCCCTATAAGCGCAGCTCCCTGAACTTCAAGGGTAAGGTCTACCGGCCTGTTTCCCTCACGGTATGAATACACGGAAACAGGTATAAGCGCCTCATCACCGCCTGAAAGAACACGTGGAGCCGTGGCAAAGACCATAAGATCAGAGGAGACGGTAACGCTTTGCTGCGCCGTGCCGAATGCCCGGCTGCCTGTGGCATATTGTGGAGAAGCCGCCAGTACCATAATACGCAAAGCTCCGACATAAGGGGGCAAATCAAAAGTTTCCGCGCGGGTTTCGCCCGGCCCAAGCTGAACCGGACCGAAGTATTTGATCACAGGCTTCCATCGATCGGTCTTGCCGGCTTCGTTTGCTGCACCACCATCGCCGCCCCCTATGGCTAGGAGAGTCTCTAATTGCCCTGAATAAGCTCCTACAACATCCGAGAATATATCCCAAGATTTGAGAAAGGACGCTTCTTTTGCATAAAAAGTCTTCAGAGGATCAGGCAGGTTATACCGAGTCAAACCCAAAAGCCCTTCATCAACAACAGCTACCGTATAAGTCATCGGACGCCCAGACTGTTCACGTATACTGAACGATGCTTTGGATTCGGATTCCCAACCTGCGGCCGTCTGTATAACTGGACTAAGGTGCGTGAGCGGATCGTCAATCATAACCGGCGTAATGCCGTAAAGCCTCAAGGGTAGATCGTTGATCGTTTGCGAGTGCGGTTGTAAGAGCGTTACATGGACATACACATTAGGAATCATAGCAGGATCGGCTCTAAACTCATACCGGGTGTTCTCACCTTTGCACATAATCCATTCATGCGCAAGTATCTGCCCGCTCTTCTCAACAACTACCAGAGCTTGCGCTTGGGCATTAGAGGGAAAACTGACCGCTACCGTCTCACCTGCCGTGTATGAGCTTTTATCCGTACTCAGGCTCAAGACTACTTGTCCGCTTTGACCATTGTCTGTGGATCGTCCTGCCCACGACGGCCAATCTATGTATGCAATAGTGGCGGCGCTATGACCGTTATGAGCGGCGTCCCTCACCACCACAAGATAGCGCCCCCACTCAGGATAATCCACCCTAAAGTTCCACGCAGCCTTTCCATTTTTAGCCGTTACCGTTGTCTGATACACAGGCTCTCTGTTCATTGCAGAAGCGAATTCCGCTTTCTCCTCATTGTCCGCCTTTTCCCACCACCAGCGCCATGACAATTTATAGACCGCACAGTTAAGAACTGTATCTTCCGATACCGGCTTCCCTTGTGCATCAACGACCATAACATCAGCCCTATGATTCATATCAGTCAAAAGCATACCACGAGCTTCATCCCCTTTGGGGAGCTTGAGGCCTATGTACTTGCTGTAGGGCGAAAAGTCTTTGGTAACCTGTTCTGATGAAAAAGCGCCGGATTTCTCAAATACCCGTGTGTAAAAATGCGCGCTTAAAATACCGGGCAGCTGAGAGCCTGCATTTAAGTGCAAGCTAAAAGAAGCTTTCCCTTGGCTAT
Source organism: Spirochaetaceae bacterium (assembly GCA_031284085.1). Lineage (GTDB taxonomy): Bacteria > Spirochaetota > Spirochaetia > Treponematales > Breznakiellaceae > BOBG01. The sequence goes on along the minus strand of JAITAM010000230.1, from coordinate 3,500 downwards.
TCAGAGTCCCTGAGAATACCGTTTGACGTGTTCCGGCTACCGTTCGGGAAGGGTCTCTAAAACTAAAATCAGGATAGGCAGGAAAGCTTAAAGGCTTGTCGCTAAAGGATACCTGTATCTCGCTGCGCAAGGAAGGAGCAGGAGCGCCGTAAAGCCATGACGCTTCAAGTGAAGAGGCAGTCGGATTTGTATCAAGGAAAGCCTTCTCTCCAAAGTCAAGGATCATCTTCAATCGGTTGGGAACAACGGTTTCTACTTTAAGCGTCTTGGTGTAGGTGCTGCCGCCCACTTTAACACGGGCAGTCCAGTTGCCGGTCGGATCGCTTTGCATAGTTGACACGGTAATAGGGTAGAAACCGTCAAGGGATTCGGTAAAAGTCTGTGTTATTGTGATGCGCCCCCGTGGATCCTCCAGTTCAAAAAACACCGGATGATCAGGCGGCAAAGACTTTGAGGGATCGAAAAGCAAGAAAGTCAAGTATATCTCATCGCCCGGCCTCCATACATCACGTTCTCCATAAATAAGAGCGCGTATTGAGCTAAGAGGCGAAGATCCTGATACGTCAAAATGGCTGCTTGCCAACGTATAAGAGTCGTTTATTCTCAAATACGCGGTTCCTAACGAGCTTTCAGCGGCAATGAACATAGTCGATGCCGCCCCCGGATCAGGCAGTAAGGCGGCCCCGTCTGCTGCGGTCTTTGCCGTTGATAAGACCCTGCCTTGATAGTTAACCAGCGAAACGGTTACGTCTGAGGCCATGCCCGCCGTACTGAGATTCGTGGTCGATACAAATACCGTGCCGTCACGGTTTCTTTTCGCCAAGAGTCCCAAGTCTGAGACCAGTACATTCTTGCCGACCGTTATTTTGTGATCGTTATAATTTGTATAAAACGCCGGATGGCATGGATCAAGCCGATACCTATACCAGTCATAATTCCAGCGGTTATTGTCTACATAATCCCAATAACTTTCATCCGTAGAGCTGCTAAAGGGAGGAAAGTCATCGCCGGGGAATTGCAAATCGCTAAAGTCTGTGTGCGATTTGGTGCATTCGTATTTTATGTGCCGCTTCCTAAAAGTTACCCGTATATGAAAGAGGCTTCCCGGATACTTCTTGCTTAACTCCGAAAGATCGAGGGCATGGCGCACAAAGCGATTCTTGTCCGTCTCGCGGAAGCGAAGGTCTATGGCCCGCGTCCATACCGGCTCTCCAACACGGCTTAATTCCTGCTGGGAATTCATGTCGTTTACCTGTAAAAACTGAATCATATTGTCGCCGTAAACTTGGAATGCTTCAATCAAGATACCGGAGAGGTTGCGAGTCTCTATGGGCAGCGTTGTTCCTTGACTTGTCGGCAAAATAGTACCTGCGCCGGTAAAGCGCACTTCAGGCAATTCCCATGCCGAGTCGATAAGGTAATTGACCGGCTCAAAAAGCACCTTGCCGTTTATATCTTGAAGGTCTTGTATCAAGAGTTTTGAGCCGGGCGGTATATCGTCTATGCTTTCGTCCTCTTGTACGCCGAAAATGGTAACGATGTTGCTGTTTAACGAATAGCGGATATTGGTATTACCTGCAAGCGACACAAAGCCCCTCAAGTCTTGGTTGGATTTTAATGGAGAGGAAAAAACAATTTCTAAAGCGCCGTTCCCGTCCGGCACAATATCAAGCACTTCAAAGCGATCCGTTCCGGGAATAAACACCGTGCTTGAGCCTGATTCTTTGGCTCCCACCGGGCTGCCCGACCATGATATGCTCAGTGATCTGATAAAGTCCCCGCGCTGAACCGGCTTAAAGGCAAAATGATAGCCGTCCTCTTGCTCCGTCCATACCGGACTGCCTAATTCAGAACTGTGTATGATCTTCTTAATGTTTTTTATATCGTTATTCTTATCCGCAGCGACAAGACCTGATATTAAAGCCTTGTTGTTTTCATCTATTATAACAGGCTCAAAGCTGACGTTCACCGTTGGAATAGGAGTTTCAAAGTTAAACATGAAAGGTGCAATGCCGGATACAGCCGATAGATCGACTTTAGCTGTGTAGCGGGTGCCTGCTTTAAGCGTTTCGGCCGGAGTAAAGACAAGAGTATGGCTGTCTTTCCATGACAAGCTTCCTTTTACAGACGGCTCAAGAATGAACGTTTCTTTTGCAAGAGAACGTCCTGTGTCCTGCTCATTGGTAAACAAAACTTCAAGGGGAGATGTTCTCTGTACAATGCCCGCTGAAACCGCCGCCACTTTCAAAGGATCAGGACCTGCCAAAGAAGCAGCTTCTCTTTTAGAAGAACTGCATGAAACAAAAACACACACTAAAGCTGCTAAGATATACACCTTATTCATAGTAAAAAAAGTATACAAAGCGTAGTATTTTTAGTCAATCTAAAGGGTTGGTAAGACGGAGCGGCCGTTTTCCGTGCAATCTCTTGAACAGGCTGCAAAAAAGGGTGTATAGTAATGGACTATGACTATACTTGGTATTGAAACCTCTTGCGATGAATGTGCGGCAGCTATCGTAGACGATGGCCGGATCATCCGCTCTAACGTTATTGCAACGCAAATCCCTTTTCATGCTTCTTACAATGGAGTGGTTCCGGAAATAGCAAGCAGGAAACACACGGAATGGATAGACTCTGTGGTACAAGAGGCTCTGAATCGTGCGGGCCTTGAGCCTTCTGAGATAGACGCAGTAGCAGCCACAGCGCACCCCGGGCTTCTAGGCTCTCTCATAGTCGGTATGAGCTTTGCCAAAGCTTTTGCGTGGGCGAAAAACAAAGCTTTTATTGCAGTCGATCATATACTTGCCCATTTGTACGCGGCGCAACTGTGCCGTTCCGTGCCGGATTATCCGTTTTTAGGCTTGTTGGTCTCAGGCGGCCATAGCATTATCTGCCGTGCCGATGATTTCGATACCGTTACCGTACTCGGCGCAAGTATTGACGATGCGGTTGGGGAAGCTTTCGATAAAGTAGCAAAGCATTACTCGTTAGGCTATCCGGGAGGACCTGCAATAGACAAGCTCTCTCACGAGGGGAGCAGTCTTGCCTTCGCCTTTCCCTTGCCGTCCCTGCATAAAGGGGAACACAGATACGACATTTCCTATTCCGGTCTTAAAAATGCGGTTATAAATCAGCTTGAACAGTTCAAACGCACAGAAGATGCCTACAGCAAGGCGGATATTGCGGCTTCTTTTCAAAAAACCGCCGTCGCCATACTGACTCGTGCGCTCTTTAGAGCGGTTGAAGATACTAATATCAAGGTTGTTGTTGCGGGAGGCGGGGTGGCTGCCAATTCTTTACTGCGCTCTACTTTGGAAGGCAGAACCGATATACAGTGCATCTTTCCTTCTTTTGAACTATGCACGGATAACGGCGCAATGGTTGCAGGCATCGCCTACCATTACCTTGCACGAGGCGAATCCTCTCCTCTTAGTGCAAGTCCCTCTGCCCGAGTCAGCTCTTTCAGAAGGAACGCAAGACCCCGCCCTTAAAGGCTTGTC
>JAITAM010000092.1 GCA_031284085.1 Spirochaetaceae bacterium | reverse complement strand
AACAACCTCTGAAACAGGCTGGCCTGAGGCTTGCCCTCCGGTAAATAGTTACGCTATACTTCGTTTATGAAAAAAGCTATTGTTGCTCCTTCAGTGCTGGCTGCTGATTTTTCACGCTTTACCGATGCAGTCCGTGAGGCACAAGAGGCCGGCGCAGAGTGGGTGCATTTTGATATAATGGACGGTTCTTTCGTCCCGGATCTCACCTTTGGACCAAAAGTCATAGCCGACCTCCGACACCAAACTAGTATTGTCTTTGATGTACACCTCATGGTTATACACCCTGAGGCTTTCATAGAACGTTTCGTCCAAGCAGGCGCCGATAATATTACCTTCCATTGGGAAGCAACCGTGCATACGCACAAGCTCCTGTCTACCATACGGGCGGCCGGAAAAAGGGCGGGCATCAGTATCGTTCCTTCAACACCGGTAAGCGTCCTTGAAACCGTGCTGCCCGACCTTGATATTGTCTTGGTAATGACCGTGAACCCGGGCTACGGAGGGCAAACTTTAATACAAGGATGTCTTGACAAGGTCAAACAGTTAGTACATATACGGGAAACCCGCCATCTTGATTTCTTAATCGCCATTGACGGAGGAGTATATGATGAAAATATACGAACGGTTTGTGATGCAGGGACCGATATTATCGTTACTGGATCGGCTTTTTACAATGCGCCTGATAAACGGACTTTGGTGCGGACATGGGCGCAGGCTGCTCCCCTTACGGAAGCAAAATCCCTTCGCTGACCGCGGCGCAGTCCGCCTATTGCGATTCCTATCTTTAATAAAAAGTTTAGCTTAATGCGCCCTAGAAGTATTATCACAACTACTTTATATAGTATAATTACTGATTGAAACGATAAGGAGGTACTATGAATAAACAACTAGCTCTCGTTCTTTGTGTATGTGTCGGTATTACTCAAATAGCCGGTGCGCAAGCCGCCTCCGCCAATGATCAAGCCGCCTTTGTTTTGTACCAAAGGGCATTACAAGAGATGACAGAGAAAAATTATGAAAACGCAGCGCGGAATTGGGAGGAATTGGCAAAGAGGAATTCCGCTTCCTATGCAGAGCAGATTCCTTTTTATCAAGGGCAGACCTACTATTACCTTGGCCGGTACAATGAGGCAATAGTCCGCCTGAGCGCCTACCGAAACAGCACGAAAGATATTACGCAAAGCGCGGAGGCTTTGTATTGGATAGGGGAATGTCTTTTTGCTATGGGGCAGCTCGATCGGGCCAAAGAGGTTTTTTCTCAGTTTATTGAGCAATATGCAGGAAACAACAGAGCTGCGGCAGTGCAGTACCGCCTTGATCTTATTGCTCATAAAAAGATTGAAGAAGAACTTCTTAGACTCTTGCAGGCGAGCCATGAAGAGGCCTTGCGCTCTGTTGGCAAATATCAAAAGCAGGAACGTTTTTACGATCAGACAATCAACAATTTACAGCAAACGATTAGCAATCTACAAAAACAAATAGCCGACATATCAAAAGACTCGGTGCTTTCTGAACTGGAAGCCAGTAACGCAGCTTACCAAAGCCGAATAGCAGAGTATGAGGCACGGATTGCATCGCTCGAAGCACAGATAAAAGAAGCAAATCTGTCCTCTACCCATGCGGCGCAGGTACAATCAACGCCGGACCAGAGGATGAACCGTCTGCTGCGTCTCAAACAATCGGCTCAAGCCTTAGAATTGGCCATACCCGGAGGTCCCTCGCAGTGAAAAGATACCTGCTCTGCCTTCTTTTGTGCCTCAGCGCGCTCCCCGCTGTCAAGGGAGCTGAGTTCAACAATGGAAATATGCGGCTTGTTCTTAACGAAAAGAAAGGGACTTTCTCCCTCTACTATGTAAACCATGAGACTTCTTTACTCTTGCCTGAGCGCAGCTTCATAGCGGTTATGCTTGACGATCAGGTCTACAAACTCGGCAGCGGCGCACCGTTCAACAAACCGCGGCTCGGTGGTACGCAATCACAGCCCGCGCTTGTTTTTGAGTCGGAAAGCTTTTTGGTTACGGTAGCATTCTCTTTTATCAGAACTGTGAGCGCTTCTTTGAATAACGGCGTAACTATAACGGTGAGCCTTAAAAACAAAGGCGCAGCTCCGGTGCAAGCCGCTCTCAAAGTGGTGCTTAACACGAGAAAAAAGGGGAAGCAGGTCTTCTCTACGGATCAAGGCTCAATAAGCATGGAAACGGTATTTGACAAAAACAGCGGTGAACGATGGTGGATCGCCGAAGATGCCGAGCTTTCCATCATGGGGAATATCGCAGGAAGCGTGCGTCCGGACACAATACAAATTGCCGCCACGACTACTTTAAGCGGCGGACGGTGGAAACCTGAAATCGGCGCAAAGAGCCTGCCCAACGCCTCCTCCGTGAGCTACTATTTCGATGCGCTGACGATTAGCCCTGATCAAAGTCTTGTATTCCCTATAATTCTTGCGGTTGCCGATGAGAGCGGATTTGCTGCACCGCTCTTCTTTGAGCAGACCATACCGGATGCGCTGCTCATTCGGCAGGTAACGGCGTTTTTAGATCGTTCTCTTGCAACGGAAGCTCCGATTCGCGATGAGGAGCTGAATGCTTTGGAACGGATACTAGAGCGTTTAGAAGCTGCGGTGATCGGGAAATAAAGCAGCGGGCAATTAATGTATTGAAGTATTCTTAAAAGAAAGCAAGGAAGCTGCTGAAGGGACAAGGATCGTTGTAGCAGGAGGCAAGCCATTGTTTTAGCAATGAGCAATCACAAAATATGGGATATTTTCGTGAAGATAAAGCTCGATCCGTTTTTGACTAAGGCGGCGCGCCATGCAAAACGCGGCCGATTTGATTCGGCTATCAGATTACTTGAGCCTGAGGTAAATCGGTACCGCGGCTTCTTTTCATACTACTACCTTCTTGGGGTTTTGTGCCTTCATGTCGGCGATTTCAGCGGAGCTTTCACCTATCTGCGCCTTGCCCGCACCATAAAGCCGCATGACGCTTTTGTCCTTTTGGGCTTGGCGGTCTTGTACTTGCGCAGACGGGAGACCGATAGGGCGGCCGACCTTTACCTTGAAGCGCTTGATAAAGATGAACACAACAAAATCGCACGTAAAGCCCTAAAGATCATCAGGCGCTTTGCCGGCACCGACGATTTGATCGTGTGGATTGAATCGGGAAAGTACCACCGTTTGTACCCTCCTTTGCCGCCTGTGAAGCCTTCTATCGTTCAGGTTATCCTCACCGTGTTCTGTAGTCTCTTGACGGTCTGCGCAAGCCTCTTTGCCCTCAACCACTTTAGTATTATTACCCTGCCCGATCTGCCTGCAATATCGTACTTTACGGTCAAAAGCAGCAGGTCGGGCTTTGATTTGAGCGCTTTGGATTGGCAGGAGCGTTCGGAGGCCATACAGATTGCCGGAACTTACCAGTATGTTTTGACAAAAGCGCAGGTTCTTGATAATTATGAGGAAGCGCGGGTGCTTTTTACCAAATATCGGGATGAAAACGCCAAGGTTATCTTAAACCGTATTCTTGAGTCCAATGCTTCCGAAGCGATCAAGACTAAGGCGCAGCTTCTCATCTCGTATATGAGTGCGCCCGGTTTCGACACGTTACAGGATAAGTTTAGTTATTCTGTAGTGAGTAAGGAGCCGGTTTTGTATCGGGATTGTTATGTGATATGGCGCGGGGTTGCTGCAAACATTGATCTTCAACAGAACAGCACAAAGTTTAATTTATTGATAGGCTACGACAACCGGATCACACTTGAGGGTATTGTATCGGTTAATTTTGATTTTGCTGTGCCGGTCAATCCTGAGCTGCCCATTGAAGTGCTGGGAAAAGTAAAGCTCATTCAAGGTGAAAGGGGTCTTACGATCACTTTAGAGGGAGCAGCCATACATCAGATACAACGATAGCAGCAGCCGCAGGCTGTTTCTAAGCAGCCGCAGGCTGTTTCTAAGCAGCCGCAGGCTGTTTCTAAGGTTGTTGTATCGGGAGTAGGGTACGGCTTTTTGCCTGACATTCGCTTAGGATCTGACAGGCCGAAACCGTAGGATCTGGCAGGCCGAAACCGTAGGATCTGGCAGGCCGAAACCGTAGGATCTGACAGGCCGAAACCGTAGTGTGGAGAGCTTCCATCGCCTGAAGGGTCAGACCTCCTTCCCCGAAAGATCAGACCTGTTTTTTGTCCGAGCTCCTGCTTCTATCAGGCAAAAAGCCGTACACCATTCCCGATACAACAACCTTTGAAACAGCCTGTGGCTGCTGGCGGGCAAAAAATTGTACGCAGCTTTGGATACAATGCCGAAGCTTATAACAGGCTGGCCTGCCGCCTGTGATGCAACACCGAAACGTTGAAACAGACCGACAAGGACGCAGCCGGTATGTTCTAACAACTAAAAGGAGGGCGGGAAAACCCGCAAGGCTTCATCCCATAAAAAGGGGTGGAAGCCGCTTGTTTTTTTATGACTATTCAAGAAATAAAACAAAAAACCGGCAAAGCCGCTGTAGAAGCGCTGGTAAAAAGCGGTATGAAGATCGGACTTGGAACCGGATCAACGGCGCTGTATGTAATTCAGCACCTTGGACTCTTAGTGCAGCAAGGGGTCTTGCACGACATTGCTGCAGTGCCTACCAGCTTTCAATCGGCGCAGGAGTGCTACAAGAGCAATATCCCTGTGTATTCGCTTGATTCGCCTCGTATCAAAGGGCGGCTCGATCTGAGCATAGACGGCGCCGATGAAGTCGACCGAAACCTCTTTTGCATTAAAGGAGGCGGAGGGGCTTTGCTCCTTGAGAAGATCATTGCTTACAATTCGGACGCCTACTGCCTTGTAGTCGATAAAACTAAGTGTGTCGAAAACTTAGGGCTTGTCTTTCCCGTGCCTCTTGAACTTGTGCCTGAAGCCCGTGTTCCGGTTACGCAGGCTTTGGAGAGGCGCGGGCTAAAAGTAACGCTGCGTGAAGCGGTGCGTAAAGTCGGGCCGGTTATCACGGAACACGGCAATATACTTCTTGACGTGCTGTTCCCGGAGCCGGTTAATCCTGTCGAATGGGAAAGTGCTTTTGTACAAATCGCCGGCGTCGTGGAAAGCGGCTTTTTCACCAAAACAAAGCCCGCCGTTTTTGTGGGCAGCGAGTCCGGCGAGGTGGATAGACTATGCCTTTAGCGCGGCACATCAATTTTTTTGAACTAGAGAAAGCTTGTGCTAAACAAGGCTGTCCCCTCTGTACTATTGTTTCTGAAAGAACAAGCAAATACCTCGATAATATGCTTTTTGAGCATATTTCGGACCGCACCTTTCGCGCGGCGTATCGGCAAGCCGGCGGCTTTTGTTCTTCTCACTCCAAAAACCTTGAAACATTCCGCGACGGCCTTGCTGTGGCAATCTTGGGGCGTGATATTCTTGAAGATAGAATTGAATCGTTCAAAAAGCGAAAAGCATGGAAGCCAAAGGGGCGCTGTCCGGTCTGTGTTGAACAGAGCCGCATTGAGCATGAGTACCTCAGTTTTCTTGCTGAAACGGACGCACAGTCCGCCGCGAGCCGAGCTGAGGAGGCTCAGAATATCGGGGACTTAAAGGCGATTTTCACAGCTTCAGAAGGTTTATGCGCCCCGCACTATGCTCAATTTTTAGAAACAACAAAGCGGCCGCCGCA
>JAITAM010000056.1 GCA_031284085.1 Spirochaetaceae bacterium | reverse complement strand
ATCTGCTTTGGTTTTTGCTTTAAGGTATTCGATGAAGCTCGAACGAATCGAAGGCTCAAGGGAAGAGGCGGAATCAATAGTTACCGTTATTATACCTGATCGCCGGTTTAACTCTCTTTCCAAAGCAGCAATCAGGTCTTGACGGTAGTCAAACGCATGTTTTCGTGCTAAAAGCACAATGGTCCGGCACGCAAGTTCCACGCCCCAACCCTCTGTGCCGGTTTTTTTTAAGGCTGAGCGAAGTATCGACTCAAGGCGTTGTGCGTCGGCAAATCCTTCACAGTAAATGCTTCCCATGCCTTTTACTATGGCTTTAAGTGCCGATAAGCTTTCATTAACATTATCACCAGCACTTTTCAAGAATGCCTGCGCCCAACGATCCGCACTAAACATGATCATCCAGTTCCTGTATCAAAGCTGCTGCAAAACGCCGGTTATCATCAGTGCTTAACTCTCTTTGTACGAGTTGCGATGCGGCTTGTACAACCAACGCTGCAGCTTCTGTACGAAAAACCATGAGAGCAGCACGCCGATCGGCTTCCAGCTGCTGGCGGGTGCCGGCAACTAAGGCAAGAGCTTCCTTCCTACCGGCAGCGATAATCTGATCGGCTTGTTGCTGAGCATCTTTTCGTGCCTGCATGATAATGTTCTGTGCTTCCTGTTCAGCATGAGCCAAGCGCTCTTCGTATTGCTTTACTAAAGCTCGCGCCTGTTTTTTACTCTCTTCCGATTCATCGAGCGCTTTTTGAATCTTTGCGGTCCGGTTATCCATAAAGGTCGTTACCCGCTTAAAAAGCACTTTCCGCAAAATCAGAAACAGCACCCCAATATTGATCAGGGTAATGAGAAATGTCCACAGTGATGGTGTGATCATGCTTTAGTAAAGATAAGTATGGCGACAACAAAACCGTAAATAGCCGTTGCCTCGGCGAGGGCTATACCTAAAAAGAAGGCGGTCATGATTTTCCCGGAAGCTTCCGGCTGTCGGCTTATTGCCTCAGCAGTCCGCCCCGTTGCAATACCAATACCAATACCGGCTCCAAGTCCGGCCATAACCGCAATACCTGCACCAATAAGAAATTCCATAAGATTTTCCCCTATAAAAGTAATAGTATCCGCATGATGGATACACTTCAGCTCCGTCTTGCTACAGAGCAAGCGCTTATATTTTGTGTTTAGTAAAACACATTCAAAGCCTCTTATTCTACTGCTTCCGCCACGAATAAGGTCGTTAGAAACGTAAAAATAACCGCCTGAATGAGACCGTCAAAGAAATCGAAATACAAAGAAAGAATAACCGGTACAAAAATCGGCACCGGTAGCGATACCTCAATCAAGATCATAATAATAAAACCGCCTAGGATATTGCCGAAAAGCCGTAGGCACAATGATACGGGGCGGATGATATAGTCCATTATGTTGAAAGGCAGCATCATAGGAACCGGATGCACAAGACTCTTACACCAGCCTTTGAACCCACGTACTTTTAAGCCGCTGATTAGCACGAGTAATATAGATAATAATGACAAAGCCGCCGTAAGATTGATGTCGCGGGTCGGCGGCTTAATGGTAAAGGGCGGCTCTATGTTAAATGCGGCAATAGAAACCGGCGATAAGACTGAAATGATATTTGCCGTCAATAAAAACAAAAACACCGTGCCTATATAAGGACCAAAGGTCTTTGCCCGCCGGCCAAAGTAACTTGATGAGAAGTTATTGCAAAATTCTATTGCCCATTCAAGAAGGACTTGGGCGCCGCGTGGAATTTCCTCTAATTTCCGCGTTAGTATCAGTGCGGCGGCGATAATAACCGCCATGACTACCCATGATACCAGTACTGTTTCGTTAATAGTTATTGCAGTGATCTTTTCTCCCAGAAAAGTAAATGCCATAGATTCAGGCAGCGGTATTGAAAAGATCACTTTGAACTCTTCCAGCGTCTCTTTTATATTCAAATTTGCCCTCAATTCTTCTTGAAAAAGAAATCGTCTTTGAAGTACTGTTTAAGCAGCTCCTCCGACAAGATATTTTCTTTGTTCAGGTGAGTATAGGTTTCTTCTAAAAAGCCTTTGGTTAGATAAAAACAGCCTAAGATAAAGAACTCTGAAATATTATTGATAAACCCTATGGCCGAATACATTTTAACCGGGTTGTCGTATACAAAATTAGTCATAACGTACTCAATCACCGTACGTTCGGCTAAATTGATAGCATAAATAACTTCGGAAATCGGAAAATCTCTACGCATACGATCCTTACCCATGTTTACAAAGAAACTGCCAACCAGAGAACGATCCAAACCGCGATCAAGGGTGCGAGCAAGAAGCGGATAAAAAGTAGTATCTATCTCAGTGAGCTGAATATCATCCAAAGAATTGTAATGTTTGAGCTGGGGAGAGTTACGGATTTTATCCTTCCATCGTCCTGCAAGTTCACGGGCATGAAAATTAAGCCCGTTGATGAGTGCTTTATCAACCATAGGGACAGTATAGCATATTGAAAAAATATGGCAATAGGTATTCATAAAAAGGCTTTTGCAGTCTATAAGCCGATTTTACGGCCGAATACCGTTAAGGAACACCTGAGATAAGCCTATCAAAGCGCCGAGTATTGCACCAAAAACGTTGATCCACTTAAACTGGTTTGCCATAACATCCAACACGATACGTTCCACACTGATCATATCCAGAGAATTTATCCGATCCGATACTAAAGTCTTGACATTGATAGAAGAGAGTATCCCCGTGATTTCATCCTTTGCAAGCGCCACGATCTTATCAGCCAAGAAACGATCAATTTCTCCCTTCTTTTCACTATCAATAGAAAAGAATTCAGCAAGAGTCAGCGACCGGTAGGTTTCAAAGAGGTGCGCCCACAAGGAACTGGGAACATTCGTCTTTACCGTACGCAGAAGCCTCTCAATGAGATCCTTTACCTTAAAAGAGGGCATAGCGCCAAACAACTCCTTCAACGGCAGATCGGTATAACGAACGAGGAGGTCGGTTAGTGTCTCGGATATGGACTTTACCGACTCGGCATTGAGTAAAAATTGCTCTACTAAAGAGGATAGTATGTCCAAAAAACGCTGGCGCATCTTCTCATCCTCCAAAACACCCTGTATCTGCCCTATCAGATCAGTAATAATTTCCGGCATACGCTCCTGTAAGGTCTCATCGTAATGCCCCATTGAAAGGAAGAAACGCTGGAATGTCCCTAACTTTAACAAGACACGGGAAAGAAAAACCTGCCCCTGCACTTCAAGTTCGCTACGGATTTCCTTTTTATTCAAGAGCTGCATGAGAGCTTCGGTAAAGCGAGGGATTTCTTTGCTTACTACCGTGATAACCACAGCGGTTATGCTCTTGGCACGCGCCTGCATCTGTGTTTCAAGGAGTTTTTCGAGCTGCGCCTGTAGATTATTGACGTGTTCGCTCCCAAGAATATCCTTTATGCTCTTATTCTGAAGGTCGGAATTGGTATCTATGTAGCTGAGAATGCTGTCAATCAGACTATCGACAAAAGAGTCGAAGGCGGAGGAGCTGAAGAATTCGCGGAACAGGCGGGAGAAAGGGTTATCCGCCTGAATTGTCTTTACCGTAGAGAGAGGTTTATTGAGGAGCATTGCCGTATACGCGGCTATAGAAGCGGTAATGCCGGCCTTGACATCTTCACGGCTTATGCGCTCGCGCAGTATTTCCGGTGTGAGCAGTTCTCGTTCTACCATTGATCCTATGCTATCGGCGAGCTTGTGGCGCTGTCGGGGCAGTATGCCCGGCGTGAAAGGGACCCGTAAAGCGCCGATGTAGTATGCCTTCAAAGGTCTAAAGAGCATTTTTATTGCTACGGCATTTGTTACATACCCAATAATTGCTCCAACGATTGGGGGGATGAGCCAAAAGAAAAGTTGATTCATATTACTGAAGAG
>JAITAM010000038.1 GCA_031284085.1 Spirochaetaceae bacterium | reverse complement strand
ACCTTTATTCGCAGTATCCCCGGCCTTGAGAATGCACGCATAGTCCGCCCTGCCTATGCGGTTGAATACGATTATCTTGACCCGCTTGACCTTTACCCAAGCCTTGAGTCCAAGCGTCTTTCCGGTCTTTTTACGGCAGGGCAGATCAACGGCACCTCCGGTTACGAGGAGGCGGCGGCGCAAGGCATTATTGCAGGAATAAATGCGGCGCAAAAGATGCGTGGGGAGGAGCCGCTCTTGTTAAGCCGCTCCGAGGCGTATATCGGTGTTCTGATTGACGATCTTACAACGCTTGGGACCAAAGAGCCGTACCGTATGTTCACCAGTCGGGCGGAATACCGGCTTGCTCTACGCCATGATACGGCGGATAGCCGTCTTAGTCCGCATGGGCGTTCGGTGGGTTTGGTTGATGAAAAGCGTTGGCAGCGATTTCAGCATAAGGCGCAAACTTTGGAGGCAATTCGAGCTTTGCTCCGTGCAAGGAAGCTAGCGAATGATGGTGGTATTCATGCCGGTCATAGCCTAGAACATGCTCTCAGCGACGCAATGGTCTCGGTTGATGTTATTTTCACGGCTGCACCGGAACTGCTTGATTTTCCGGATGAGTACGTGAATCAGGCTATACTTGATATTCGTTACACGGGATACCTTGAAAAGGAGAGCCGCTCCGTTGCTCGTGCCGCCAAGCTAGATGCGATAAAGCTCGATCCGCTGCTTGATTACCGGGCAATTACCGGCCTTTCATCAGAATCGCAAGAAAAGCTATCAAAAGTGCAGCCTTTGAACCTTGGACAAGCTGCACGGATACCCGGCGTCCGGCAAGGGGATATAGCACTGTTGATGATAAAAGCTCGACGGTAAAAAAGATACCGTGTGTGCCGCCTTACGCAACTTTGCAGGACTTGGTATGGTACTGTAATGACAATACAGAAATTTGCCGTCATTGCTACTATTCCTGCACTTATTGCAGCTGGGCTACTCTTTTTTCGCTCGCCGGTTGTACTGGTAACGGATGCGCAATTTGCTTTGCTCTATGGTAAAGAACGCCTTGCTAGCCAACGTATTGAACTATCACTTACCTTGTGGCGACGGGTTCGGTTTATTTTTATTGCTGAAAACATAAACGCGGATCTTGTAGTATTTGCCGTAGAATCCGCCCTTGATTCTCCATTTTGTGTGCTTTTTCCGTATCGTTATGCTGATGGTGCTGAGCTTTATGCCGAGCAATTTCCAGCAGCAAAGGTCATGATCCTCGGTGGACGGATCAGTGATCAAGAGGAACGAACGATTCCTGTGGTTACCAGCGATTTTCTAACTGACTTATACCGGGCAGGACTTTGTGCTGCACTACTTGCCGCCGACAACCCTGACAAACCCATAGTAGTATTTCAAGATATTCCATTATTGCCGGAGCAACAGCAGGCATTTTCCGCCGGTTTATCACAGCAAGGTTATACGGCAGAGCCGGTATTTATACAAAACACTGCCCCTCAAGACAGTGCCTGTGCAGTTATTATAGGAAGTAATCAATTAAATACATTTCTTACACAAAACTATAGTACACCAATTATTCTTTTTTCATGGATTGATCCGGCACTAAGCTCACGGCAAATTAAGCTTATATTTGATGATTCGGATCTCAGATTAGCAATACAGGCTATCCGCCAAATGCAAAAGCAAAAATATCCGACTCTTCCTTCATATATTACTATAATATCTGAGAGAATTTCACAAAAGAGACTGTTGACAATACTAAAAAATGCCGTACATAGCATTAGACCCCGTTAATGGGTCAATCAAAAAAATTCGTATATGCAGTCTAAACTGGCACATTCTAGTGAATTTTGGATAAAATTACTAAAAGGGGGTTTGACAAAGACTGCATAGGGAAGTATAATCGTTTTTAGAATATATTCCCCAGACGATTAGATAAAGGAGTATTGGGATGAAACATGGTAGTTTCAGGGCTATTTGCCTTATTCTTGTGGCATGTATAGCAGTAGTGTCAGTTTTTGGTGATGACGCCGCGGTCGCTTTAGAAGCTCATATTTTAGAGCCATTTGATGGTACTTCCGAGTATGTATGGAAGCAGACCGCCAGTAAATTTGCTACAAAATTGACAGATGCGGAAACAGGTGAAGTAACTGAAGTATTCCCTAAAATAGGAACGGTTGTAGCCTGGCCGTCGGCATTGTATCGAAACAAGGAGGAAGAACACCCTAGCCTTGGTATTTGGGGTAAATTCAACCGCCAAGGATACAATTGGATTGATATTTATCCGACCAAGGATGATGAGGTATTCGAAATCCCCATTCCAGGGCGGGTGCGGTATTTAGACCTATGGGTATGGGGTTCTAATCTCGATTTTTACATTGAAGCCTATATAAGAGACCTCAATGGCGGAGTACATGTAGTTAACATGGGAGACATTTCTTACACCGGTTGGAAGAACTTACGAGCTTTGGTGCCATCTTATGTTCCTCAAAGCAAAAAAATCCTTCCGAGACTTGCTTCCTTGCATTTTATTAAATTCCGTATCTGGACAAAGCCAACAGAACGAGTTGATAATTTTTATATTTACTTTAACCAGTTCAAAGTGTTGACCGATATGTTTGAAGCTATCTATGATGGTGATGAACTTGCAGATCCAGCAAAAGTACAAGAATTTTGGGGACAGTGATAGATACGGTTCCGGGCAAGTGTGTATAATAGAATACACTAATAAAAAACTCAAACGTTGTTTGAGCTTAAAAATTATCCAAGGAGGAGTCTGCTACTTTTGAGTTTTGATAGAAAAGGTAATTTTGAGTGGCTAATGGTTTTAGAGTCACAAAGACTACTAGCTATTTCGGTAGCAGAATATTAGATGAAACGGTACAGTGTTATTGCTTTATTCCTTTTATGTGCGGGAATTGTGTTTGCACAGGAAACTACTCCAAATGCTAGCCAAATTGGGATTACCGCTGCACAGCAGTACCTTAAAGAGGTCTCGGTTGATAAATTTGAATATGACGGTTATTGGCGGTCCGTCATGTCTTCTGATCAAGGGTATGTTACAAGCCGGTTGTTTAAGGGCGGGCCTCTTCCATATGATGAAGAGACAAACCCTAATGGTAAAAAAACCATTGAAGAAGAAGGGGCTTTAGGTCTTCAAGATGACTATGTTTTAGGGGCTCGTGTTGATTTTCTCCGGAGAGGTTATAGTAGTGCCTCTTTCTATCCGACACGTCCTATCCCGATTGAAGGGATAACTAAGACTATTTCAATTTGGGTGGCAGGTCGTAATTTTAACCATGAATTAAAGATATTAATTCAGGATTATTTTGGTCGTCAATTTGAACTTTCTGTTGGTAAACTGAATTTCCAAGGTTGGAAAAAACTGACTGTAGCAGTGCCGGCTCAGGCGCCGGATGGGCAGAGTGGTGTAGTACAGCGCAATTATCATTTTCATAACAATATGGGAATTAAGATTATAGGACTGCGGATTGAATTTGATCAAACAGAGGCCTTTGGAAGTTATTATGTCTATTTTGATGATCTTCGTGCGATAACAGATCTCTTTGCAGAGGATGATCGTGATCAGGATGATATGGTTGATGCTTGGTAAGATTAAGTGGCAGTTTGATTGAAAATTCCTGACTTTGGTTAAATATCCATATAAGGGGGGGGGAAATGATGGTCATTTCCCCTTATAACAAAAATATATTAAATAACGGGTCTGTAGGGGGTGTAGCTCAGTTGGCTAGAGCGTTTGAATGGCATTCAAAAGGTCAGGGGTTCAATTCCCCTCACCTCCAGAGCAGAAGGTTTAATAAGAGATATTTTTAATTAGACCTTCTGTTAACTATTTGTGAATTGACAGAATACTATATCTGCATAGGCATAACAACATGAAAAAAAATATTTTCAGGTTCCGGGCATATAGTTATTGCCTTATTTGCATTCACAAATTGTATACATACATCATTCTCATTCATTACTTTAAATGGCTCTTCAAGATAGCGGTAATTCAGTGCTATGGAAAATTCCGGGCCTTCATATTGGCAATCTATATCTTCCTGTGCCATTCCAAATTCATTTTCTTCTATCTCTACTGAGGCAAGTTTATTCATTAGTTTTAAGTAAATTTTACGTGAATTGCCTTCAGCAAGCAGAGAAACACGCCGTATAGCACTAAGTAATTTTATCCGGTCTATTATAACGGTAAAATTTTGTGACTCAGGAATAACTCGCCGATAATTTGGAAAAGTTCCTTCAATTAATACCGAGGATAAATTATATGAGCCGAACCGGATAAAAATATTTTTTCCACTCACTGAAATGGCAAGCAGTCCTTCATCACCGGCATGTTTGCTTATAATAGTAAGTATTTTAGGAGGAATAATAACACCGTTGAAATCTGGCACCGCACTGTTTGTTTCTCTAGCAATATAAGCAAGACGGCGTCCATCAGTAGCAACCATAATGAGTTTGTCTTCGGATTTTTCAAAAAAAACACCGGTCATATAGTACCGTGTTTCATCATCAGACACTGAAAATATTGTTTGTGTTACCATTTCTTTAAAATCTTTAACCGGAATTTCAAAAAAGCTATCTTCGTTTGCAGTAGGAAATTCTGGGAAATTTTCCGCTATGATTCCTTTAAGTTGAAATTTAAACTTTTTGTTCTTCTTTTTGTCGCTCTTTTCATTTCTTGTCTCATCAGCATCACTTTCCTTTGGTATAATATCTATCCTTGTATCAGTTTGTCCAAATCTCAATTCTCCTTCAGGAACTGCATTGAGAATACTCAAAAATTTATCACCAAATACAGTCATTGAACCTGCTTCTTCAACATTGACTGGTACCGTAGTTTCAAAATTAACTTTAAGGTCCGTTGACTTTATGGACAAAATTTCCTCTTTGGCATCAAGATACATATTAGATAATATAGATGTTGCATTCTTCGATGCAATGATCTCTTGTGCAATTGCTACTTCTTTGAGTAATACATTTCGTTCGCAGGTAAATATCATAAAAACCTCCTCTGCTTAATATCTAGATAATATACCGCTCTTTTCAAGAAATGTAAAGAGTGCAGCTTTTTATTCAGCGAGTCCAAATTCAAAAAATATGGGAGGTGATCCACACAGTAACGATGATTGGCTCAAACAAAGCCATATTGATGTATACAAAAATTTTCAATGATCAGTTAAATAAGTGTTTGGAGAAAAAATAGGTTCTCCAAACACTTATTTAACGTGAGTTCGAAGAAAAACAAGCTGCTAACCAAGCAAGAGGTAAAGCTCTTTTGTCACAGAAATTATGAATGGACAGCTTATGCGGCAAAAAATTATAAGCCGATAATACCACCACACCAGCAGATTGATCAGAAAATTCATCAGACTGCCGATAGCGGCTATGTTCCTCCTGGCAGATGTTCTTCAGAATATCCCTCTCATTCCAGTTTTTATGATAAACTCGACTCCGCTTCGGTGGTACTACAGGATTGAATCCCAACTCTCCTGCTATAAGCCTTGTCCGGTTGTCTTCATGTGCCTTATCCATCAATCAATAAATTAACCGTATACTACTGCCTTCCGATATTCTCCAGCAACAACCGTCTGGATCAAACATTCATTTCAATACGAGAAATAGGAAAGATTCTTTGTATACGATGACTTTTGTAACGGCCTTTGAACACACTATTGTCATGCCCGCTGCTTGCAGGGGAACAAAAACCTGATGGTTTCTTATAAACTGCCTGCCTTTAAGTAAAGTCATGATCGTCATCCTCTTGTTCCACCTCAGCATTTGCCGTTATTTCAAATGGTATTATCAGAGATGCATCTGCTTTCATCTTCGCACATAATTTTCCCATCCGGTCAATTAAAGCGCTTTATAGAATTGACTATATGCACCCTGCTTCTTCTGCTCATCTATACTCAACTTTTCATGTGAGGCAAATTTACCAGTCCCCTTAAAGTATGCCATAACCGGCGCACTATACAGCCATAAAGTATTCAGAGCCTACACAGAACGAAAGAAAAGCGCTATCGGATGGTTTTACGAGTCCAAATCCCATCTGATTGATCAATGACTGTGAAAAAATATGCTATTTTTACCTTTACTCTCGGCACTATTAGCAACCGAAATAGAGATATGATTGACGTTTTATGCCGAGAACTGAAGAGAAGAATCTTGGGAGAGTAGGGTATATTTTTCAAGAACTGTTCGAGGGCTGTATCGACAAGATATTTAGTTGATAATACAGCAGAAAGAAAATATGAAGAACCGATTGAAGAAAATAAAAGAAAAGATGTTATTACGGAAAAAGGAAGCAATAAAGTGGGAGGTGAACGATTATCTGAAAAACATCTGCAGCGTGAAGCAGAGTTGTCATCGCAGAGTGGAGAACTTTGTGGTCCACCTATTAAAGGACTTTACCTCTCCTTATTTAACTTTTCATCGAACTTATATTAGCCTGGTAGTTTAAAGGCTCTTTACGCAAGAGAATTCCTATCTTGCACGCGCACAGTTACACTGTTCTCTCTAGCTCTTTCTAGCCTTGGAGTATTTGATTTATTGTAGCTTCACAGCATGATGTTATTCATTGATACGCAGTGTTAGATTCCGTATCCAGCGTTCTTTTTTGAAGAAATGCCGTGCAACCAAATATTTAACTATATCTGAAGTCTTCAAAATAGCGTACATTGATACCGG
>JAITAM010000032.1 GCA_031284085.1 Spirochaetaceae bacterium | reverse complement strand
TTTTATGGATGAAATACCTGAAATAATTAAATATAACAATACCAGCCATACCCAGGTAGGCGTGTTTCTTATAATCTTTATAATTTCCATTTATCTTTCCTTTTATTTTTACGGTATATATGTGAGACCTCAGTCTATGGCTGCTGCTATCAGGCAAAAAGCCGTACTCTATTCCCGATTCAACAACCTTTGGAACAGCCTGCGGCTGCTTTGAAACAGGCCGTGCCTGAGACCTCAGCCTATGGCTGCTGCTATCAGGTAAAAAGCCGTACCCCGTTTCTGATACAACAATCTTTGAAACAGCCTGCGGCTGCTTTGGAATAGGCCGTGCCTGAGACCTCAACCTATGGCTGCTGCTATCAGGCAAAAAGCCGTACTCCATTCCCGATACAACAACCTTTGGAACAGCCTGCGGCTGTTAAAAGAGACTCGGTAAAAATGTTGAAAACCATGGTACGTAGGTTATAAGCAGCACCACAATCAACTGAATGAGCAGGAAAGGAAAAACATCTCGGCAGATTTCAATAAAGGGTCTGTTAAACCGGTAGGCGGACAAAAAGAGATTCATGCCCACAGGCGGGGTTAAAAAGCCGACTTCAAGATTGGTAATGAAGATTACACCTAAATGCACAGGATCGATGCCGTAAGCAGCGCCAAGCGGCACAATAAGCGGAAGCACAATGAGTATCGCCGAAAAGATGTCCATAAGACAGCCGACTAGCAACAATGCTACGTTAAGCAGGGCAAGAAACACGTATTTTGATTGTATCGTTTCCTGCATCCAGTGGGCAAAGTTCTGCGGGGCTTGCGTGTCGACAATATAGTAAGAAAGGGCTTGGGACAGAGCCAGTATGGAAAGAACGCCTCCTATTATGGGAACGGCTTTTCCCATAACGTCCGGCAGATCTTTGAGGCGTATGTCTCGGTGAATAACCACTTCTACAATAAAGATGTAAAACATGGCTGCCGCGCCTATCTCCGTTAAGGAGAGGATACCGGAAAAGTAGCCGCCGATGAGTAAGAAGGGCAGCAATATTTCCCACAGCGAGGCTTTGAGCGCGCCGGCAACCTCTTTTAAGGCAAAAGGTTTTACCGGAATCTTGGTTTTAACTGAGGCTACGATACCGAAAATAATGACCGTTACCACTAAAATAATGCCGGGGAAGAGCGCGCCTAAAAATACATGGAAGATGTTGGTTTGTGTAGCGGTTCCTACCAAGATAATGGGCAAGCTCGGCGGAAACAGCAAGCCTATACTGCCGACAGAAGTGAGCAATCCTATGGAGAATGCCTTTGAATACTTTACATGGTCTGCAAGTACGATATACAGAAGGCCGCCTAAAGCAAGTATGGTTACGCCGGATGCTCCGGTAAACGATGTAAAAAACGCACAGATAACAACCGTTGCAATGATCATGCCGCCCGGTAAAAAGCTAAAAAGGCTGCGAAAGGTAAGCACAAGCCGCTCGCCGGCTTTGCTTTCCGAAAGGAAAAAGCCCGTTAAGGTAAACAGCGGTATGGGAATAAAGCTGTCCATAGTTAAAGTTGTATATATCTGATTGCTGACAACGTCAATTTCGCCGCCTGCCGCATGGATGAGAATGAGGGACAGACCTCCCAAGACCACAAAAAGAGGAGTTCCGGCAAAAGCCGCTACAACGAGGGCAATACAGACCGGTATTTTGATGTGCCAGCTTATGGCAAAGAGGGCATCCGTTATGGCGAACACAGTATCCGGCGTTTCAAAGCCCCAGATGATTTTTGCGATCATGGGAAAGGAACAGACTGTAGCCGACAGCACGGTAACCACGGCGAGAAGCTTGGTATGCACTGGGATTTTTCGTGCGTACCGTATCGCCATAACCGCATAGCCTGCCGGTATAATACATGCAAAGACTTGATCCGGAATAAATCCGATAAGACGCCAAGGCGACAAAGCTATTTTTACAAAAGCAACGGCGCTCCATGTAACGATGGTGAGGATGAATGTTGACAGGATATTGGTGAGAACCGCACAGTATTGTTTTACTTTGCCCTTAAAGATGGGAAAGTTTTCTACGAGTGCGATAGAAAGATGTTTATCCTGTTTTGTGGATATCATGCCGGAAACGAGTCCTACCCATAACAAGATATGTATCATAAGCCCTGTGGAATTCGGCACTCCGGTTCTAAAAAAGAAACGTGCGACAGCTTCTGCGACCGGTAAGATAGTCAGACAGATCAAAGAGAAATAACAGATACCCTGTTCAATACGACTCGCAAGAGTGGTAATAGATTTTTGCATAGTATACCTTCCCTTAAAAGCATAAAAGGATAAAGCAGAAAAATCAACAGGCGCGCCTGTTTTTGAGTTCCGGTATTCTTATTAGGTACGGCGCACGAATTTCTTGATTGTATACCTTTGCTTTTTTCCCATTTCTAACTATTATTGTGTAATATAGGAAGGTAAAGCTCTTGTTAGTGTTCTTTGACATAAGATAGAGAAGGAAAAATAATCTGCAAAATATCTTTTATATAAAGTGCTATGTAGATTTTTATTATGATACTGTAAGAAAACAGCTAACTTAACTCTATTATCCACAAGGAGGATAATGTTATGAATATTGATATTAACGCAAAAAGAAAGATCGGTCTTTTTTTTGATGGTCGTTATTTCTATATAATGTATAATTATTATTATAAACAGTATAAGACACTTAATATTGATAAATTTATTGATTTCATTCGCTATGAAATATCGAGTGAACTAAAAATATCGATGGATCAATGTGAGATCAACGATATCCATTTTTTCATTGGTGGAATAGCACGCGAAGAGTCAGAGAAACATCTTGAAGAGGCGCTTATGAAGGCAAGAATAGGAAATAATATTCATCGTTCAGCCTTACGCCAGAACACTAAAGGTTTTTATCAAGAAAAAGGTGTTGATGTCAATCTTGCGCTAGAAGCGCAAGAAGGTGCTTTGCATAAAAAGTATGATATTCTGGTATTAGTAACCGGTGATTCTGATTTTGTCCCGCTTGTCAGCAAGATCAAAGAACTTAATATTCCCGTTTATGGTGTTTGCTGGGATAATTCTGAGACAGACACTCAAGCACATCAGGACTTTCTTGACACTGTTACTAAGGCGTGGCTGATGAATGAAAGGCTTGAATCGAGAACTGATAAAAATCCTTTTGTTTCTGATATACTTCAATCAAGAAATGTCCAAAGCCCGCAATTCAATCTTGCAGTGCCGGCATGCCGGCATCTGTTGGCGATTTTGATAGCGATATTACCATTAAGCCGGTACTCTTGAATCGTGAAGAAACAGAAAGAAAGCGCGAGTCTTTCATTATAACAATAGTAGGACCATATCGTGATTTTGGTTTTATTCGCAGCGAGCAAAAATATTTTACCCGCGGATGGAACAACTATAATTTTTCTGCTAGAGACGTGCAAAATAGAAAAAAAGAGGAATTGGTTGAAGGAATGAGAGTAAAATTTTGTCTTGCCTATGACAGCAAACGTTCTGAAAAGTATGGAGTGCCTCTATATAAAGCTGTGAATATCACAGTACTAGATTGACATAAACATTGATATAAAGAGATAGTTTTATATTTCGCTTCTTAAGTAGTTATAGGATATTTAAGTTACAGTATGTTAAGGTATAGAAGCTCTCTTCTTGAGAAAGAAGAAGAGCTTCTTTTTGTTAAAACCGTATCCACAGTTTTGCCGACAGTGAAAACCGACTCTTTGTTAGCGAAGAACCGAATTCACCTTTTTTGCTGTCATCTAGGTCTAAAGGAACTTTTCTGGACAGATTTACCGTGCAACCTTGAAATGAAACAGGTCGTACCTGTCAGACTTTAGAGTCGTACTCTACCTTTGATACCAGTACCGAGAACTTTGGAGCAGGCTGGCCTGCTCACTTATACGTATGGAAGGTCTCTCACTTATCCCGCTTCTTGTAGATGAAGAGTCGTACTCTGTCCTTGATACCTACCAGCACCGAGCACTTAGAAACAGCTTGTGCCTGTGCTTGAATAAAGTAGTTGGACTGTAGTAGACTAAATTATGCATTTTTATAGTACCAAAAATAAATCCGATCCGGCGAGCTTCGCTACGGCTGCTTTGACAGGACTTGCTCCTGACGGCGGATTGTATATACCACAAACACTGCCAGTATACCCTGATGCGGTGCGCTCATCGTTGGGAACAATGAACTTTTGCGATCTGGCCTTTGAAACCATACGCCTCTTTGTCCATGACGATATACCTGATCCTGTATTGGAAGATATTGTGCAAACCGCCTACCCTTTTAGGAGTACTTTGGTAGCCGCAGGCGACCGGCTGATCTTGGAGCTTTTCCACGGACCAACCGCCGCATTCAAAGATTTCGGCGCACGCTTCATGGCCCGCAGCTTTGCCTACTTACGCCGCTCCGAGGATAAGCCTTTGCATATTTTGGTAGCCACCTCAGGCGATACGGGCGGCGCTGTTGCAGATGGATTCTTCGGCGTTGAAGGCATAAGCGTTACCGTGCTTTACCCACATGGCAGAGTTAGCCCGCTGCAAGAGCGGCAAATCTCAGGATTGGGCGGAAATATTCGGGCTCTTGCCGTAGAAGGAAGTTTCGACGACTGCCAGCGTTTGGTAAAAACCGCATTTGCCGACGCTTCCCTCAAAAAGAGACTGTCCCTCTCCTCCGCAAATTCCATTAACATCTCCCGTCTTATCCCGCAAACGATCTATTATTCTTTTGCAGCCGGCAAAATCTGCGCCGGTAATATCGACGAAGATATTGCGGAGACGCCGCGAAAAGCCGGCTTTTCAGCAGGCTACAAAGGGAAAAGTGTGGCGCAGCCTGTGATTTGCGTGCCGTGCGGCAACTTCGGCAACCTTACTGCGGGCTTATACGCGTATAAGATGGGCGCTCCGATTGCCGGTTTTATTGCGGCAACCAATAGCAATAGAACCGTGCCGGATTATCTTGCAAACGGCGTTTACAAAATCCGCCTTTCACGAACAACGCTGTCTAATGCTATGGATGTTGGTGCGCCGAGCAACTTTGAGCGTATGAAGGCGCATTTTTCCTTGAAACAGATGCGCGCCATGATGAGCGGCGTTTCTATTTCTGATGAGCAGACCCGTGCCGCTATTGCCGGTGTTTATGAAAAGGAAGGGTATTTTCTTGACCCGCATACTGCGGTAGCGTGGAAAGCTTCTGATGAAGCGATACAAGAGGGAGGAGCGCCGGTTGTAGTGTTGTCGACTGCGCACCCTGCGAAATTTACCGAAATAGTAAAACCCTTAACCGGTCCTATTCCAATACCGCAGAGTATCAGCGCCGCTCTTGCACGAAAGCCCTCTGCCGATAAGATACCCGCAGACTTTTCTGCTCTTTTGGAGAAACTATGAAACCTTGTCCTTGCGGTTCAGGCCGTCTTTACGGCGACTGCTGCGAGCCTTTCCTCAGCTATATAAAAAACCCTCCAACTGCCGAAAGCCTTATGCGCAGCCGGTATACGGCCTACGTCGAGCATGTGATTAACTACATTGTTGCAACGTGCGTTCAAGAAGGGACGGAGAAGATCGATCTTTCGGAAACGAGAAAGTGGAGCGAAGAGTCAAAATGGCTCGGACTTGATATAGTATCGCTTAGCGGCGGCGGCGTTGAAGATACCGAAGGCATCGTTGAATTTAAAGCTCACTACGAACGCGACCGGATCAAAGATTTTCACCATGAACGGGCGCATTTTGTTAAAGTAAACGGTAAGTGGCTTTACCGAGACGGCCGTATCGTCCAAGAAACGGTTACAAGAGCCGCTCCAAAAATCGGACGTAACGATCCATGCCCGTGCGGCTCTGGTAAAAAGTACAAGCATTGCTGCGGACAAGGAAAATAAGTGGACGATGATAAGCTTCATGAAGAGTGCGGGGTTTTTGGCGTGTTTTCCTGTGATGCACAAGAAAACGTTGTGCCGCTTGTTTATTATGGGATTTTCTCACTGCAGCACCGAGGGCAAGAAAGCGCCGGTATTGCAGCGGTAAAAGAAGGCGCTACTGTCTGCTATAAAAGCATGGGACTAGCGGGTGAAATCTTTACCCAAGAAATACTGGCTTCATTGTCCGGCCATGCCGCCATAGGACATACTCGGTATTCCACAAGCGGCTCAAGCAGCATTGAAAATGCACAACCTTTTCTCAGCCATTTCAAGCTCGGCTCTATAGCGCTTGCTCACAACGGCACTCTTACCAACGCTGATCTTGTTCGAGAGCTACTCGAAGACTCAGGAGTCGGGTTTAGCTCTTCAAGCGACAGTGAAGTTATAGTGAGGCTTATCACAAAAAATTACAAAAAGGGCTTGGAACGGGCGCTTACCGATACCATTCAATTTATTAAAGGTTCGTATGCTCTGGTCATGCTTGCGAATAACGCATTGCTCGGAGTGCGCGACCCCAACGGCATTAGACCCCTCTGTCTCGGTAGACATAAATCCGGCTGGGTATTGGCCAGCGAGTCGTGCGCTATAGATGCGATCGGTGCGGAGTTTATTCGTGATATTGAACCGGGGGAACTTGTTATCATCAACAACGACGGCGTATGCTCATTTAGTTTCAGCGAGAAAACAACCCGTGCAACCTGTGCTTTTGAGTATGTGTACTTTGCACGACCCGATAGCGTTATCGACAAGGTTGATGTGCATAGCGCTCGAATTCAAGCAGGTAAAATACTAGCCCAAGAGTCGCCGGTTAATGCCGATATGGTTATCGGCGTTCCGGACTCAGGGGTGCCGGCTGCCATAGGGTATAGTCGGGCGACAAATATTCCCTTTGGTCTTGGTTTGGTAAAAAGCAAGTACGTCGGGCGCACCTTTATTGCGCCGGATCAACAAGTCAGGGAAGCCGCGGTTTCGGTTAAGCACAATGTGATTCAAAGCGAAGTCAAAGGGAAACGCATTATTCTTATCGACGACTCTATTGTGCGTGGGACTACATGCCGAAGGCTCGTTGCCATTTTGAAACATTCGGGCGCTCGTGAAGTACATATACGCGTGTGTTCGCCGCCGGTACGCTTCCCTTGCTACTTTGGTATAGATACGCAGTACCGAAGCGAACTTATCAGCAATACAAACAGTGTTGAAGAACTCCGTTCCTCTTTAGAAGCGGATAGCCTTGCCTTTATCTCTGTCGACGGCTTGCTCGAATCATTAAACGGAGAGGGCGGCTACTGTCTTGGCTGTTTTACCGGAGAATACCCTCTACCGGTTGCAAGTACAGAGAATATCTGAAAAGCGCAGAGGCGAAAATCGTATGAAAATCTGCTGTATTAAAACAACGAGAGTACCTGAAGAATGGCAGCACAATGAAGGGTTAATCGCCTGTGATTTCTTTTCTTCTGTGTCGGATGGCGATATGCTTTGGATAGAACGGCCTCATGCCGAGCATGACGAGTCTTACAAACAGATAATTCCGTATGTGCTGGTGCAAAACAGCGCAGGAGAACTGCTTTGTTACCGCCGGCGCGGCACTGAGACGCGGCTTCACGGCATGTATTCGTGCGGTATAGGCGGTCATATTGAAGAGGGTGACCGGCATGAGAGTTTTGCCTTAACGGTAAGAGCTGGAATGTTGCGGGAGCTTTCGGAGGAGTTAGTCAATTTTACGGAAGGCTCTGTTGATCTTGTGTATAAAGGGTTGATTAACGATGCTAGTTCTGCGGTAAGCCGTGTTCATCTTGGGCTTGTTTTTATGGCTTACTGTCATACGGGATTTTTACCGCAGGGGGGCGAAGAGTTGTCCTTTATGGAATGGAAGACTCAAGAAGCTCTTTGCGCTCTTCCTCAAGAGCGGTGGTCTGCTCTCGCACAGGCCGGTCTTTTTGGGCCAGAGGTCTCAGTCGCAGGCTATTTCTAAGCAGCCGCAGGCTGTTTCTAAGGTTGCTGTATCGGGAGAGGCGTACGGCTTTTTGCCTGCCAGCAGCCGCAGGCTGTTTCAAAGGTTCTTGTATCGGAAGAAGCGTACGGCTTTTTGCCTGCAAAAGGCCGGGCAGAAGGTCTGACCTGTTTTGGGGGTTGGAGGTCTGATATAGGGGTAGATAAGGCTCTGGCCTATAGGGGTAGGTAAGGCTTTGGATAGGGGTAGGTAAAGAGGCTCTGAGTAGGGGGTGTTCAGGGGCTTGTGAGAAGGAGTTTTGAGTCTTGCGAAAGGGAGTTTTGGGTCTGGAGTAAAGAGAGTTCAGGGTCTTGCGAAAGGGAGTTTTGGGTCTGGAGTATGAGTGTTTAGGCTCTGGAGTAGGGAGTGGCAAAGAGGTTTTGACTAGGGGGTGTTCAGGGGCTGGACTAGGGGGGGCAGGCTCTTGTCTTAGGTAAGCGGAGGAGTGCCGGCTTAGGGAGACTTGGATACCAGCGCCGAAAACTTTGAAAGAGCCTGCGGCTCTGCGAGAGATAATCTTATGGATAGGAGAAGAAAGATATGAAAATTGCTATTTCGGGGAAAAGCGGTTGTGGAAATACCACAATAAGCCGTCTCGTATCTGAAATGCTGGGACTGCATTTTATCAATTTTACGTTTAGGAATCTGGCTTTGGAAAAAGGACTGAGTCTGCCTGAAATACTTGCCCTTGCGCAGCAGGATGATACATGGGATCGGGAACTTGATAAGCGGCAGGTCTTAATGGCTCAACAGGAAAAAGACTGTGTGCTTGGCTCTCGGCTGGCAATTTGGATGCTGCCTGAGGCCGACCTTAAAGTGTATCTAAGAGCGCAGGCAAAAACGCGTGCTAACCGTATTCTCAACCGAGAAGGCGGCACGCTGGAAGCTGTTGCAGCCTTTACGCAAGAGCGCGACTTCCAAGATAGGGAGCGTTACTTGCGGATATACCAGATAGATAATGACGACTATGCGGTTGCGGATTTGGTAATTGATACGGATACCATTGCGCCTGAGGAAATTGCGCGGCGTATTATCGAGAGAGCCTCATTTCCTTCGTGCCATAGTTAATGGAAAGGGGAGACTGTGCAAGCGGATTTAGAGACTGTAGCGGAATTCAGGCGTCTTGTGTATGCCTATTATGAAAGTGCCGGACGGGTTTTTGCATGGCGTAACGTAGAGCCGTGGGGTGTCTTGGTCTCTGAATTCATGCTGCAGCAGACGCAAACCGAGCGGGTGGTGCGGTATTTTGATCGATGGATGAGTTTATGGCCTAGTCCGCAAGCTCTGCATCGGGCGACATTAGAAGAGGCTTTGCGTGAATGGAGTGGATTAGGCTACAATCGCCGGTGCCGGTATCTTAAAGAGTGCGCTCGGATTATCACAGAGTCTTACGAGGGCATAGTTCCAGACAGGCCGGACAAGCTGCGCGCCTTGCCCGGTATTGGTGCTTACAGTGCAGGCGCTATTGCTGCGTTTGCTTATAACTACCCGGCGGTTTTTATTGAGACCAACATACGCGCCGCACTGATTCAGTTCTTTTTTGCAGAAAGTGCAGCGGTTCAGGATAGTCAATTATTACCTATCCTTGAGGCGAGTCTTGATAGGGACAATCCGCGGCTTTGGTATTGGGCATTGATGGATTACGGCGCTTATCTCAAGAAGACAATGGTAAACCCGGGGCGTAGCAGCGCCGCTTATCTTCGGCAAAGCCCTTTTGTCGGTTCGTTTCGGCAGATTCGGGGGAAAGTGATACGCTCTCTCGTATCAGAGGGAAGCGCCGGTATAGCAGATTTGCATGAGCGCACCGGTATTGAAGAAGCGCAGCTCTATGAAGCTCTAACAGTATTGGAAAAAGAGTGTTTTGTTGGCGAGGAAAGAGGCATATACCGGATTAAAGGATAAGAGGGTAACCGTTGTCCTTCATGTTTTTTAGGGGTCGGCAAAGCTGTGTAAAAAGGCTAGGATATACATAGCTAATAACCGAAAATTGGAAAAGGAGTTCATTGTGACAGATATCGTCTTTAGTATTGATCCTGAGATTGTTGTAGGAGTTGACACGATCAACCGGGCAGGTCTTCTGTGCAAGAAGCATTGCAAGCGGGCGCTTATTATGACCGAGCGGGCGCTTTATGAAAACAAGTCGCTTGAACGGCTAACCACTATTTTAGGGGATTCCGGTGTCGAGTCCATTGTTTTTGATGAAATATCATCACAGATAACTGCAGAAGTGGCACAGAATATTGCTGTTCTTGCAAGAGGCGCCCGCTGTGAGCTTATCATTAGCCTTGGTGGATTAAAAACACAGGCATTGGCACGGTTTGCAGCAATACTTGTCCATTCCAGTAACGATATATTCGATCTTCTTGACGGGAAGGAGCCGGGGGATGACTTTCTTCCCTGTCTTAGTATTCCAACCTCAGGGCGGGATCCTTTTATTTTTACCAATTACTGTATCATAACTGATCCACGGAATCGTGCTATTAAGCAAATCAAATGCCCCAGTAGGCTATGTGTAGGAGCTATATTTGACGGAGGGCTGATCGCATCTTTGGACGGTAAATTTGCCCCTGCTATTGCTTTTGACGGTTTTAGTACGGTTTTGGAAGCTTATTGCTCTCGTAAATCAAGCCTTTTATCCGATGCTTTATTGGAGCAAGCACTTGATTTGTACATTAAAATAATCCATGCCTACCGTAATCACGAGCTTACCGACATAACGGAGATTATCATCAATGCCGGACTACTTATGGCGCTTGGTATTGCGATCAGCGCACCCGGTCCGGGACTCGCTCTTGCCTATAGTTTGAACAGTCGATTTCCCCTTTCAAAATCTCTGTGTTCGACTATTTTACTTCCTTGTGTTATAGAAAAACTAATCAGCTGTTGCCCAGAGAAAATAGCAAGTGTGGCGGTAATGATGGGAGAAGCAGAAGAAGAAACTTCAACAATAGAGAAAGCACAGAAGGTTACGGATGCTATTATCCGATATCGGGATGACTTACACCTTCCAGTCAAGCTTAAAGAGTATAGCTCATCTTTAGACCGACTCATACCGGTTATTGACTCGATGCGAAATATGAATTTTATTGCTTTTTCTCCCTGGACTGTAACAGCAGAGGATGCTTTTGCTTTGCTCAAGCAGGCATTTTAATAATGCTATTTTGGCCTATTAGGTAGGATTGAACAATTCAACAGGATAATTAA
This sequence comes from Spirochaetaceae bacterium, assembly GCA_031284085.1. GTDB lineage: Bacteria > Spirochaetota > Spirochaetia > Treponematales > Breznakiellaceae > BOBG01. Next base: position 2,014 of record JAITAM010000032.1, on the reverse strand, counting down.
TTTTTTGCTGTCTATAAAGCATAGTGAAAAATGGAACTTTTTCCTCTACTTGATTTTATACAAATGAGAGTTGGAGATAAGGGGATTTGAACCCCTGACCTACGGCTTGCAAAGCCGCCGCTCTAGCCAACTGAGCTATATCCCCATAAACACAAACTCTTTGAGAGCTTTATTGGTTTTATTTTATTTGAATCTATATTCTAGGTTTCAGTGTTATTCATAAACTACAATAGGACATCATAGTATTTACTAATACATTTTATATAAAATCTTTCCCCCTATTTTTATAGGGGGGAGGAGGAAAGGGAAAGAGGTAGGATTGGTTATATTTATATTATTATATTTCCTTTCAGTGTGAAAGGAGGTGATCCAGCCGCACTTTCCAGTACGGCTACCTTGTTACGACTTCACCCTCCTCACTAAACGTACCTTCGACAGCGTCCTCCTTAAAGGTTAGACTACCGGCTTCGGGTACCTCCAACTCGGATGGTGTGACGGGCGGTGTGTACAAGGCCCGGGAACGTATTCACCGCACCATGCTGATGTGCGATTACTAGCGATTCCAACTTCATGAAGTCGGGTTTCAGACTTCAATCCGAACTACGGCTGGCTTTTCGTGCTTCGCTCTTACCTCGCGGTTTCGCATCACGTTGTACCAACCATTGTAGCACGTGTGTAGCCCTGGACATAAGGGCCATGATGACTTGACGTCATCCCCACCTTCCTCCGGTTTGTCACCGGCAGTTCCGCCAGAGTCCCCAGCTTTACCTGCTGGCAACTGGCAGTAGGGGTTGCGCTCGTTGCGGGACTTAACCCAACACCTCACGGCACGAGCTGACGACAGCCATGCAGCACCTGTGATAGCGCGTATTGCTACGCAGACACATCTCTGCGCCTTCCGCTACCATGTCAAACCCAGGTAAGGTTCCTCGCGTATCATCGAATTAAACCACATGCTCCACCGCTTGTGCGGGCCCCCGTCAATTCCTTTGAGTTTCACCCTTGCGGGCATACTCCCCAGGCGGTACACTTATCACGTTTGCTTCGGCACTGAACCGCTCGGCCCAACACCTAGTGTACATCGTTTATAGTGCGGACTACCAGGGTATCTAATCCTGTTTGCTCCCCGCACTTTCGCGCCTCAGCGTCAGTCATTGGCTAGAAGTTCGCCTTCGCCACTGGTGTTCTTCCGAATATCTACAGATTTCACCCCTACACTCGGAATTCCAACTTCTCCTCCATGACTCCAGTTTAACAGTTCCTAACGCAATCTAGAGGTTAAGCCTCTACCTTTCACATCAGGCTTATTAAGCCGCCTACGCGCCCTTTACGCCCAATAATTCCGAACAACGCTTGCCCCTTACGTGTTACCGCGGCTGCTGGCACGTAATTAGCCGGGGCTTATTCGTTACTTAACGTCATCTTGTAGGCATTCCCTCCTACTTTTATTCTTCAGTAACAAAAGTATTTTACAACCTTTCGGCCTTCTTCATACACGCGGCGTCGCTCCGTCAGACTTTCGTCCATTGCGGAATATTCTTAGCTGCTGCCTCCCGTAGGAGTTTGGGCCGTATCTCAGTCCCAATGTGGCCGTTCACCCTCTCAGGCCGGCTACCCATCATTGCCTTGGTGGGCCTTTACCTCACCAACTAGCTAATGGGACGCGGGCCCATCCTTAGGCGGAGCAGACGCTCCTTTCTTTGCCAAACCATCGTTTAGCAATCACATTCGGTATTACCCGCTATTTCTAGCGGCTATCCCCATCCTAAGGGTAGGTTACCCACGCGTTACTCACCAGTCCGCCGCTCTAGGCGACATTGCTGCCGCTTACCGCTCGACTTGCATGCTTAAGACGCGCCGCCAGCGTTCGTTCTGAGCCAGGATCAAACTCTCCATGATATATTTCTCCGACAGCCTCGGAACCGAAGCCCCTCAGCCGCCGAATATTCATTTTTGAGTCCGCCTGCTTTTCTTCAGACGGGTCCCGTGCCCCTTAAACGTTTCCGTTTTCCAG
>JAITAM010000068.1 GCA_031284085.1 Spirochaetaceae bacterium | reverse complement strand
TACAACAACCTTTGAAGCGGCCTGTGGCCGTTTGAAACAGCCTGCGGCTGCTGGCCTGCTGCTTCAGTTAATGATGAGTTGTGAGCCGGCTGCGGTTTTCTTTACTTCAATGTGGCTGGGAATACGTGAACGCATCTCGGTTACGTGAGAAATAAGACCTACCATACGATGCTCTTTTAACTCTTCGAGTACTTGAGTAGCTTTGTTCAAACTTTCCTCATCAAGACTCCCAAAGCCTTCGTCAATGAAAACCGCATCAAGATGAATACCGCCGGAACGGTTTTGCAGAGAGTCGGCAAGCCCTAAAGCAAGACTTATTGAGGCTAGAAAAGTTTCACCGCCGGACAAAGTACCGCAAGGGCGTACTTTTCCGGTGTAACTGTCAAGCACCGCCAAATCAAGTCCGGACTGTCCCCGCCCAAAAGAATCGCCGAGCTGCAAAGAATACCGATAGTCGCTCATTTTTTCGAGCCGGGGACGAGCATAATACACCACTTCTTCCATGTAAGACCCTAAAAGCCACGTCTCAAACTTTAATCTCTTCGCATTTCTACCGTTGAGCGTATCGGACAACGCCGAAAGCCGGACACGCTCCTTCTCATATTTTTCCCACCGAGCAAAAGCTTCATCGTATTGCTCTTTTGTCTGGTACAAAGTATTCCGCTTAATAATGGCTTGTTCATACCGTTCTTGAACTTCTTTTTGGGTGTCGCCGAGCTGTTTTTGCTGCGTGTAGGTATCGGCAAGCGTCTGCCCTGCTACCCATCCATAATCATAAAGGCTGTTTCGACACGATGTCAGGCTGCTTTCTAAACTCTCTATCTGCGTTGCAAGCTTGGTGTTCGTTTCTTCCCAGTTTCTAATCTGCTTACTTAGCGCTTCCTTCTGCTTCACCTCGAGCACGGCGCTTTTGAGTGCATCACCATCGCTAAAAATCGTACCGACAAGCGCGGCATCTAATTCAGAAGCCGCCGTTTGGTAATCACAGTCGCACTTCTCGTACCATTTCCGGCTGTATTCCTCTTGGGTTTTCGCCCTGTCAAGTTCTTTGTCTACTCTGTTATACTCGTTTTCTCTCTTTTGAATTTCCTTTTCAAGCTCTCCTATTTCGCGCTCAAGAGCGGCAAGTGCATCCGCAGCTCTCTGCTGTTTATCAATAACCGTTTCGTACTGTTTTCGGATTTCCTGTATGGTCTGGGTCAGTTGTTTTTGCCGCTCAATGCACAGATCACGCCGAGTAGTACTTTTAATGTACCTATCTTTTACCTCGTTCAATGTCGAAGAAACCCGATCAATATCACGGCGGGCATTGTGTACCCTTTCTTTCTGTTTGAGAAGCTCATTGTACTGCGCTTTCTTTTCTGCACGTGCGCGGGTAATGTTTTGTTCCTTTATTTCCTCCTGCCACCACAGAGGCTTCGCTTGCAGGAGCATCTGGTGGCTTTGAGTCTTTTCTTGCTGGATATGATCGAGTTCTCTTGTCAGAGCCTTAAGCGTCCCGGTACACTCTGCGTGTCTTTTCTCTGCTTTTTCCATTGCTTGAAGCCGTGATTTCAAAGTACCGTTTGAGTCTTTGTCAATGCTCTCCAATTCCGGTTCATTGTAGCGATGATGGCGAGAACCGCAGACAGGACAAGGCTTGCCCGGCTCCAGTAGTTCACGGAGATGGTTTATCCAGACCGTCTGTTCTTCCTGTTCTAGAACTTGCACTTCCTGTTGAAGTTCGTGCATCTGTGCATTAAGGCTTGCAGCCTCTTGTTCTTCAAGAGAAATCCGAGAAAGACAATCTTGCTCTCTTAGGCAAACCGTCTGGTAAACGCTAAAAGCGGAATAGAAGTTCTCAAGCTGCCCTCTTGCATCCTGCACCGTCTCGTACGTGCTGTCGAGATCCGAATAGGCATCAATAAGATTGTGAGCTTTTTGTATACAGCTTTCTTTCTCTTTTACTTCATATCCCAGTTCCTGAACAGTCGAAGAAAGCTCATTCTCTTCCCTCTGAATCGTATGCAGCTCTTTTTCGTAATCTATCAATTTCTGTAAAGAAAGCGCTGTTTCAGTCAACGTTTTGATTCGGTTTTTGAAACCCCCGCACTGTTTTGCTTCTTCCTCTTTCTTAGAGAAGTAGCGTTCCATCTGTTCACGGCGCTGCTGTGCCTGATCGAGTTCTTTTTTCGCCTGTTGCACGGCAAGCCGAGAACTATCCGTCTGCTTAAGCTTATCAATGAGCGGTTCGGCTTCGGCGCAACGCTCAAGCTGGTAGCGGTAGTCGTCAATAAGCTTCTTGTTCCGTTCATTTGCGGCATATTCGGCGCGAAGTTTGTTGAGCTGCCGGCTTATCTCCAGTTCTTGATTCTGTAGATCGCAGAGCTTGCGCAATTTTTCTGCGTGCCGTATTAACATTTCAGTATTGGTTTTTAATTCGTTAATTTCTTTTTCAGCTTGCACTACCTGTTCTGAAAAATTCTCAAGATGAATAGTTTTTTCCAGATCGTCTTTTTGCCGCAACGCTTCCTCGCAGAGGTTTCTTGCTTTCATTTCTTCTTTGGCGGCATAGTCTGCAATCTTAGCTGCTATTTTTACCGGAAAGATCTTTCCTAATGTTTCACGGCGTTGGTTGCTGTTCAAGTTCAAGAACTCGGCAAACTTTCCTTGAGGAAGCAGGATAAATTTTAGGAAATTTTCAGCATCCAGACCGATAATTTTTTTTATTGCACCTTGAATTTCTTCTTTTTTTGCGTTATATGGATGGGCAAAACCACCTTTGATTTCATCAAGCTCAAGCTTTTCTGGTACTTCTTTTGTACCCTCTCCGCGCTTTTTTTTTCGCTCATACTTAGGGGAGCGGTAAATCCGGTATTCTCTTTCGCCGGCGCTAAATTCAAAAGTAACCGAACAGACTTCTCCGGCTGAGGCATGATCGCTGCGCAAAGTAGTACTATGCCCGTTACGAGAGCCGGTCGCCTCGCCGTACAAAGCAAAACACAAAGCATCAAAAATAGTTGTCTTTCCGGCGCCGGTTTCTCCGGTAATAAGAAAAATATCTTCAAGGCGGGTAAAATCAATAAAGTTTTTCCCTACAAAAGGACCGAAATTTTCGAGGGTAAGGGTTCTAGGGTTCATATATCTTCCTCCTCTTCTTCAATTTTATGTAAAAATTCGGTAAACAGATCGCATTGACTCTCATCGACGGTGTCATACAATTCAGAAAGGAATTGCTTAAAATCATCGACAATACTGCGGCTTTCAGTTCTCTTCCTTTTTATCTGTGTTGTCTGTTTTTTTTTGAGAGCTTTACTCTGATTTACTGAAAGAAGGTTGGGAAATTTTGTACGCAGCCGCGCATACGCATTTTCCACTAACTCCGGATCCCTTAAAATAAATTCAAGATAATCATCGCGTAGATCTTGAAGAGAAGAAGGATCATAAAGATCCTTAAACAGTCCTTCGTACTGGCGAAGATGGCGCAGAGGCTGCACAGGTATTTTCTGTACTTGAACATCGTTCGGTTGCAAATCTACCGACAAAAACACTTTTTCATCGTTTGCTTCAGAAAAAGAATAGGCAAAAGGACTACCGGAATAAAAAGCATTGAGAGCGCCTATCTTCTGGCAACGGTGCAAATGCCCTAATGCAATGTAATCAAAACAGGCAAAACGTGAAATATCAATCTGTTCTGCCGTACCTACAAAAACCCGCTCCGAATCGGAAGCGGCGCCGCCGGATGCAAAGAGGTGCGCTCCCAGTACCGTCCAATCGGCGCCTTCTTCTCGTGCTTTTTTTTGCGCCTCTTGTAAAAAGAGCGCCGAATCCACAAAAGGCGATTGCGTATCTCCTGTATAGTGTGTACGGCGCAGAAAAAACGGCATTAAAAAGAATGCTGCCTTCTGTGCATGGCGAGTAATAATAATAGGCTTTTCCATATCTTCCGGTTTAGTAACAAAATGAATCTTTAAGCGGGAAAATATCTCTTTACCAAAGCCAAGCCGAGAGGCTGAATCGTGATTGCCGCTGAGAATAAGCAGGTCAAGGTCGGGTCGTGTTGTACTCAAATCGGCAAGGAATTGACTAAACAGATTAATGGCATTAGTATCCGGCACACTTCTATCATACACATCCCCTGCAATGAGCAAAGCGACATACGAAGTATCGCCGAGAATTTTTAGCAATTCATTAAGGATATGCTTCTGATCATCAATAAAAGAATGTTCGCATAAGATTTTACCCAGATGTAAATCGGCGGTATGTAAAAATTTCATTAGATAAAGTTTAGCCTGAGTTTAATCGCCTGTCAAAGTATGGCCCGCCTGCTCAAGTTTCGGTATTGAGAGTAATTCCAGCTACACCGGAAAATAACGCAGAACAGGCACATCTGTTTTAACGTTTGAGTATTGTTATTCTATAAGATCTAATTCTTCAGCAAAAGCTTTATCCGCATCTTGAGCATCAATAGTACGGATAACTGTACCGTGTCGGAATAAGAGTACTTTATTGCCAGCGCCTGTAATACCAAGATCGGCATGACGAGCTTCACCGGGACCATTAACTACACAGCCCATAATAGCAATGTTTAGTGGTTTTTTGAGAGCGTAGAGCGCCGGTAGCCATTTTTCAATAAAAGCATGAGTATCAAAACTATATCGTCCACATCGTGGACATGAGATAATGGTCACACCTTTATAAGCTCTTCCGGCTGCGTTCAGAATTTCTCGTCCGGCAATAACTTCTTGTTCCATCGTATCCGACAGTGATACTCGTATCGTGTCTCCAATACCATCTTTTAGCAACTCGTATAAAGCAATCGTGCTTCGCACTACCCCTGCAATGAGGGGACCGGCTTCGGTAACACCAATGTGCAAGGGTACATCAGTCCGTTCTGCTATAAGCCGATTTGCTTTTATCGTTTCAGAAACCGAAGAGGCTTTTATTGAAACGACTACTTGTTGGAAATCAAATTCTTGAAATATTACCAACTCTCGTTCTGCCGCCTGCACAAGAGCATCTACTGGAGAAAGTATATGAGAATCAATTGCTCTGCGCAAATCTACCGGCAAACTTCCAGCATTAATACCAATCCGTATCGGTATCCCCTGAGATGCAGCTTTCGACAGTACTTTCTCTACATGAGAACGAATAGAGATATTTCCTGGATTAAGGCGAATTTTTGCAATAGGGAAATCAAGACAACGCAATGCAATTTTGTAATCAAAGTGAATATCAGCGACTATGGGCATAGAAACAGAAGCGGCGAGTTCACCCAAAACAGTGGCTGCTTCTAAATTAGGCACCGCAAACCGGAGCAAACGACAACCCATTATTTTAAGTCGACTAATACGAAGGATAGCCGCCGGTATGTCTACCGGCAGAAGGCTATCCTTCCACATAGTTTGGATAACCGGATTTGTAGCGCCTCCTATTGTAACGGTTTCGATATTATCAAAACCGCCAATTTTTATCATTCGTGAAAGACGCATAATCCATTACCGCTGTCTTGTATTTACATCCTCTTGTCTAGAAAGGCTATATTTCCAGTTGACTTGCCAACTTCTCTCTACGCAATTAACATAGAGAAAACCATTACAAACAAAGCCACAGTTTCGCACAAACCTATGACAAGCATATAGTTACCAAAACCTTGACCTGTTTCTCCATAGGCATCGCAGGCAGCTGCAGAACAATTTCCCTGAGCAAGAGCGGAACCGCCCATTGCAAGGCCTGCAAATAGACCAACACCTAAAAGCTGAAAACCATTCAAATTTTGGCTTCCTAAAAGGGTCTGCATTAAAATAAAACCATAGATAGTCTGTGTCAAAGGAGCACCGGCAAAAGCCACTAAAATAAAAGGCACCGGTTTATTTTGAATAAAGCACTTTTTCCATGCCCCAATAGCAGCCATGCCGGCAACACCGGCACCGGCTGCAGAACCAACCGCGGCAAGACCGAGGCACGCTCCAACACCAATCTGTCCAACTAATCCCGCATCCATTATCTGCTCCTTATGCTTATTTTGCGGATTTTTGCTTGAGTGCAAAGGGTTTATATGAATAACCGGACCATTCCATTCCGAGATGGTTACCAGCATATTCCAGTAAATTAAGCCTGACTCCATGAACAATCACGGATAAGGCATTCATGATCATATTAAGAATATGACCAAAAGCTAATATCAAAACTCCGGCTACTAATTTTAAAATAATAGTCAAGGTGGAATTACCCAAATTATTACCCAATCCCGACATCGCATTGAAACTTTGAGCAATAGAAGTACCAGCAAGTCCAACAGCAAAGAGCCGAATATAACTGATAATATCAGCAAAACTTGAGACAGCATTTAGAAATGTCGGTAAAAAATTAGTAAAGCTCGTAGCCACATTGACAAGTGGGTTTGAATTTCCACCTTTTTGTTCTGCAAAAATAAAATATGTCCCCAGCCCACAAGCGATTAAGTACTTTGCAAAAGCTGGTAACGCTATCTGTAATAGCATTGACAATACCAAAAAATACAAGCCAATCATCATAACAAGCCAACCGGCTTGTGCCACAGCAATAGCTTTCGTTGAAGATTTAGCAAGCTTTAAAATATTTTTTATACGAGCAAGTACAAGCTGAACAAGAGCCACAGAAAAACAAAGAAACTGAATATTCCAATATGCCGTATTGCTTGGTTGCTCTACAGGAATCTTGAATAAATTACGCAGAAATCCCGGAAATTCTCCTAATGGTACTGACGGATTGAATTGTGGAATTACTAGTACTTGCAAGAAACCTGGTAGATGTTCATAAGGAATCGCAAACCATGCTCCGTTTAGAGCTCCCCATACTATGGTACAACAAGCAAGCAATCCAAATAATTTTACCGCATCTGGTACCTTGCCAGTTTTCTTTTTATAACTAGAACCAACACATAGAGTAATAATTAGAATCAGAGTACCATAAGCTGCATCGCCAAAAATCATTGCAAAAAAGAGACAAAAAAACAACAAGTACGAAAGACTAATATCATATTCCCGATAACCGGGTACTGTTCCTAAAAAATTGAATAAAGGTTGTATAAGCCGGGCAAAAGCTTTATTTTTAACTAAAGTCGGTGGATTATCAGTATCAGTTGGGTCTGTCACTGAAAGCGCCCAACCATTTTCTACGGCTGCTCGTTTCAGTATTCCAATATTATCCTGAGGAACAAAGCCGGTAAGCCAAGAAATCGCCATATTTGTTGATATTTCATCTGTTTTTTCCATACTGAGGCGGGCAATCTCAAATTCAATATCCTGTATGATAAGAGCTAGATCATCTTTTATCCGGCCTATATCGGATGACAAAGCTAACAGCTCCTTTTCAATAGCATCAAGTTTACTTCTAATATTAAGTGCCATATTGTTGAGAACAGATAACGATCGTTCCGGCATAGTCCACGCTGTTTCACCATCAATTTCTTTTCCTACAGCAAGTCCATACACAGTCGTTTTATCCCTACCCAGTACAATAAATTTTTGCTCATTGCCCAATGTATTGTACGTTTTATAAGGCAACTCATAAGGAATCAAAATAATTCCCTGTTCAGCAAGTTTTCTGAGATCGGCTGGTTCAAAGTTACCCCATTTTTCAATACGCATACACTCTTTAGTATTACTCAAGAGCTGCTCCTGTAGAGTTTTGCGTTCATCGACTAATGTAATAACCCGTGTAGTTAAATCACCAGATTCAGCAATCGGCACTCTCGCATCGTTTTTATAAGTTCGCAATATTCCTAATGCTGTCTCAGATTTTGCCTTTCGGTCGAACAATTTGGATAAAGTATCCGAAGAAACAGTCTGTTTTTCAAGATGAACTAAACCCAGTTCCCGTAAACGTTCAAGCGATACCGGACTACTTTTATCCATAAATACTAAAGATACTTTCTTCATTGGAACGATCATTCGACTACCCTCTCCATACCTCGTTTGGCAATCTTGCCGCGTACTACGGCAGCAGTCTGCTGATCGCCTAAGAAAATCTGAATCTTCTTTATATTTCCACGTGTTTCTGGTATCTTTACCTTTTCAAAAAGATTAACTCGCTGAGTTGTTATTCGTAATTCTTGATCTAATGCACAGCGTTGTTCTTCCAGCGTTTGTGTTTCTAAGTCAAGCAATAAGACCTGTTTCATCCGGTTAACTGCCGCATCAAGCCAGAGAGCTGTATGTACTAAATCGTAAGCGGCAATTTCAAAGTCAGCACCTTCAAAAATCGGTATAGAAACACCGGCAATATTTCCTTGTGTAGTTTTCACCCGGCTGATAGTAAGAATACCGGGACTAAATACCGCTTTTTCACCAAAAACTGCAGTCCATATTTTAAACGAATCATCAAGGTATTGTTTTTGTTGTTGCAATTCGCGGATCCGCACTTCAGTGGTCCGGATCTCTGCCTGTAATTGCTGTTTCTTCAACATCAATGTTGGCAGATAGCGCCGGAACATTTTGAGTGCATCTTTTTGCTTTTTCAGCTCATTTTTAGTCAGTTTGATTTTTGCCACAGTCCAGCCTCATATTAATTACAGCTTAGCTAAAATATCCCCAATCAAGATATTTCTGATGAAAAGTCTCATTTTAGTAAAATCTCAAGACCCCCAAAAAATATCCCCTCAAAACGATAACGAAACTCATACTTTTGTATTGTCATATACAAATCCTCCGCTGGTTAAATACATAAAAATTATTAGTATCTTTCCAGTAAAAAACATTTTTTATAAAAAACTTTTATTTCTTCGGCCAAAATTTATTGATCAGTTCTGAACGAAGGCCAGTTTCTTCAGGATTAAAACAATCGGCAAGTATTTCCCAGCCAAGGTCAAGAGCACGTTCCAAAGGAATATTAACTGAAAGATCCATCATCTGCTTTTCAAAAGCAACACCATATTTGAGTAATTTTTCATCCCATGCAGTCATAATAAAACCCATAGATTTCTTTTCAAGAGTATCTTTGTATGCTGCATAGAGTTTGATCATACCGTCCATAATAGCACGGTGATCAGCACGAGTTCTACCGTTAACTTGCTGTTTAAGACGGGATAATGAACCGAAAGGCTCAATACGTCCACCTTTAAGGTAATACTGCCCTTCGGTAATATAACCGGTGTTATCCGGCACCGGATGCGTTACATCGTCACCGGGCATAGTAGTAACACCAAGGACTGTAATAGAACCGGCCGTACTAAAATCAACAGCCTTTTCATAGCGGGAAGCCAGTTGGCTATATAAATCACCCGGGTAACCACGATTAGATGGCACCTGTTCTTGAATAATAGAAATTTCTTTCATAGCATCAGCAAAATTAGTCATATCAGTTAATAAAACCAGCACATCTTTATCCTGCAAAGCGAATTGTTCGGCAACAGCGAGGGACATATCCGGTATCATCAAACATTCAACTGTAGGGTCCGATGCTGTGTGAATAAACATCACAGTACGCGATAAGGCGCCACCCTCTTCTAAAGTATCCTTAAAGAAAAGATAATCATCGTACTTGAGTCCCATACCACCGAGGACGATCACATCAACTTGCGCCTGCATTGCTATTCGTGCAAGAAGTTGATTATAAGGCTCGCCGGAAACCGAAAAGATCGGCAGCTTTTGGGAAACAACTAAGGTATTAAACAGATCGATCATAGGAATTCCAGTGTGTATCATCCGGCGCGGTATAATACGCTGAGATGGATTAACTGACGGACCTCCTATGGGAATCATATTCTCATGTAAAGCCGGCCCCTTATCACGCGGGAGGCCTGATCCGGAAAACACCCGCCCCATAAGATTTTCAGAGAAACTCACATGCATAGGGCGTCCTAAAAAACGTACTGTATCACCGGTGGAAATACCTCGTCCACCGGCAAATACCTGCAATGATACTAAACCGTTATCAAGCCGATTAACTTCTGCAAGTGAAGTACCAAATACTGTGTCTACTTCCGCCAAGTCACCGTACCGCACCCCGTCAGCTCTGACAGTAATTACGCTACCAGTAATAGATTCGATTTTGCTGTATACCTTCTTCATAAGAATCCACCTTTACCATTTTAACCGTATAATTGGGAATTTTCCATACTATCTAATATCCGCCAACTTATCATAAATAAAATCATAAAAAGCACACAATACACTATGGAAAACTCAGAAAGAACTTTGCTCTGCTACCACAGCTTTAATCTCTTTTTCTTGTACAACAAATTCCTTGCTTTGCCATTCGACACCATTATAATCAAGGAAGCGCTGCCGTAACCGGTTGAACCAACCACGTGCTTCATTTTTATCAGCAAATCGGAAATTTTTCCCCAAAATATCCAAAACAATGGCAAATATATAACGTTGCCGTTCTGGCGAAGCTGCTGCATCGACGGTACTAAATGAATCTTGCTGAAAGTACACCGCGTCCAAAAAATCGCCTTTTAGATACACAATATAATCATCAAGGCTAGTACCTTCTTCACCAACAACTTTCATCATCTGTTCAACTTCACTACCACGTATCATAAAATTGTGGGCATACTGCACTTGATCGGCTGGAATGATCCCTTTGTACTTTGACCACGACTCAAGCGGATGAATTGCCGGATATTTACGGGCATCGGAGCGTTCACGTGAAAGTCCATGAAAGGCACCAACAACTTTAAGTGTCGCCTGAGTAACCGGCTCTTCAAAATTACCACCAGCCGGACTTACCGTTCCACCTATGGTAACAGAACCTATGGAACCATCACGGAGACGAACCAATCCAGCACGCTCATAGAAAGCAGCAATAGTTGATTCAAGATAAGCGGGGAAAGCTTCCTCGCCGGGAATCTCCTCAAGACGACCGGACATTTCACGCATTGCCTGCGCCCACCGGCTTGTTGAATCGGCAAGGAGTAGGATATGCAAGCCCATCTGCCGGTAGTACTCCGCTAAGGTAACGGCTGTGTACACAGATGCTTCACGCGCTGCAACCGGCATAGACGAAGTATTACAAATAATGACCGTTCTTTCCATAAGGGATCTACCAGTTTTCGGGTCGGTGAGTGCCGGAAATTCCTTGAGCGTTTCAACAACTTCACCGGCACGCTCACCGCACGCCGCTAAAATTACAATATCGACATCAGCATGCCGACTCGTAACTTGTTGCAGCACGGTTTTCCCCGCGCCAAAAGGACCGGGAATACAATAAGTACCGCCTCGTGCCACTGGAAAAAAAGTATCAATAAGCCGGATACGAGTTACCATAGGCTCTTCCGGTTTAAGGCGTTCTTCAAAAGCATCAACCGGCCGTTTAACCGGCCACCTAAAAGATAGACTTACCGGAATAGAAGTACCACGCTCGTCTTGCAAAGTAGCTATAGTATCGCGCACGGTATAAGAACCGGCCGGCGCAATGGAATCAACTGTATAGGCACCATACCGGTTAAAAGGCACCATAATCCGATGAACAAAAGCACCTTCCAACACGGTTCCAAGCGTATCGCCTCGCTCAACGCTATCACCCGCCTTTACTACTGGGGTAAAATCCCATTTTTTATCAACCCGCAAAGCATCAAGGTAAACGCCCCGCTCAAGAAAGTAACCAGCCTTTTCAGCAAGCTGTGGAAGTGGATTCTGGAGTCCGTCAAAAACCTGTCCTAAAAGCCCAGGCCCCAACTCAACTGCCAACATATCGCCGGAGAATTCAACTATATCACCTATAGCTATGCCTTTAGTAATTTCAAATACTTGTAACTGAGCAATGTCGCCGCGGATACGGATAACCTCGCTTTTAAGTTTTTTGTCAGCTACATTAACAAAACCGACTTCGTTCATAGAAACGATTCCGTCGCATTTGGCACTCACCATATTGCCGTTAACGGCGACTACTATTCCTTTTGTTCCGATCATTGTAAAACTCCATTATTAAAATAGATAGTAGATTTTAGGAACCAAATCTACAACCTATCCGCGTATAACCGCATAAAGCCTTTTATATTCTGCAAAACCTTCTTCCATAGCAAAAGCCGTCCGCCGTTCCATAAGGAGTAGTTTAAGAAGATAGGCATAAATAGTATTAACATGAAAATATTGCAAACCTTGCAGCGACTCTATTACCTTCCACCGCGCTTCGTCCAAAAATAGCTCGGCTTCCAAAGGAGATTCGATAGAAACAGCCTGTTTTGCAAGCGCAGATGCATCGGCAGGATAAGCCGGAGGCTCCGGTGTATCACGTTTAAGCCGAATTGCTCGATAACGCGCAAGATTAAGGCGCAGCGCACTTTCCCATGTATACCATTTACTAATAAACGAAGAAACAGGTATATCCGCTGCCGGATCAAGGACGCAAAAATCAAGCTGCGCAAGATCTACTTTGGAAAGCTTAACATGACACATATCCTTAAACACAGCCGAAGAAAAAGGCGCCGGCTGCCCATAGACAAGGTATGGAAGTTGTGATGCCAAATAATAGTATGCCACCGCTTATCCTTTTTTCACCGTTGTTTTGAGGATTTCCGCCAAACGAGGATTGAGATACCCTGCAAGCATTTCGGCAACCGCCTCATCCGAAAAATCATAATATGCAGAGCCGTCTTTAGCTGCAATATGGAAACCGGCTCCTATATTCCGGCTTGATTTGAGCGTGATACCTTTTTTCAACTGCGCATCGATCTTTTCATTGAAAAAGTTCTGCAATTTTTGCAAATCACTCTCACTTACAATCAAGTCCACATTGTCGCTCTGTGCGGCTGCCCACGCTTTAAGCAAATCCGGCAAGGTAACTTTCAAAACATCGACAGTATAGGAAGAACTCAATTCTTGGCGAATAAGCTTCCCTAAAAGGTTCTCAATTTCCACCTTGAAAGCTAGGATCAAATTGCGCGACGCCTGCTCCAAAGCAGCCTTTCCGGCAGCTTGCGAACGATCGGCATCGGCTTTGCCTTTGGCAATTATATCCTCCGCTTCTTTTTTAGCGGCCTCAATAATGCTTTGCGCCTCCGCTTCGGCCTGCGCTTTTTGCCGGGCGACTTCCGCTTGCGTAGCTTCTATCCCCTCTTTCTTTATTTTGTCGATAAGTTCTTGTAATTGAATATCCATTACAGCTCCTCTTGTTTATCTGTTTATTTCAATCGTTTCAATGCACGCCGGCGCCGACGCGGCACTAAGCTTCAGCCCCGATGGTATTTACTCCTTCCTCAAAACCGCATCAGTACTACAGGCTGCCTTGTTTTCCCCTGCACTGCTTACCCATTTCTCATAGACAAACCGCCCCATTTGAGCGCTTCATTTATTTACGGATATTTCTCTTTTTTACTTTACTATGGCCTTACGTTTTTCTACAATTCGGCCCTTTGCCTTACCCATCCGGCAGGCTGTTTTTTCTATACTAGCGCTTGCTGCCTACATCGAACGCAAAGAGCGCCTCTTCTCTATACACTTTTTCCGGACCGGCAAGCGCCGCAGGAAAAGACGGCTTGTTAGGTGAATCCGGAAAATGCTGCGTCTCAAGGCAAAACCCCGAATATTGCGAGTATACGGAATCAAGTTTTCCTTCAATACCATCAAGAAAGTTACCGGTGTAAAATTGTACTCCCGGATGAGTGGTAAAAACGTCCATAATCCGGCCGCTTTTAGGCGCAAAGACCTGTGCGCACGGGCGCAGCTCTCCTGCGCTGCCGTCAACGGCAAAACAATGATCGTAGCCGCCGACTTTCTCAATATCCTTGCCTATGCGTTTTCTTTCTCTAAAATCAAAAGGCGTCCCTGCAACCGGCAGGAGTTTCCCTGTGGGTATCTTGCCGCCGTCAAGTTCTAGGTATGAAGAGGCGTTGAGAAGCAGTTCATGCTGAAGAATAGAGCCTTCACCCTCTCCTTCGAGGTTGAAATAGGCGTGGTTTGTCAAATTGACCGGACAGAGAGCGTCGCTGCGCGCTTCGTAGGTGATGGAAAGTTTGTTAGATTGGAATAATCCGTAGGTAACAACAACGATCATAGCACCCGGAAAACCGCCTTCGCCATCCGGACTGTGAAGTTCCAGCCGTAGGAAAATGCCGTCCTTGTCGCGGTAGCTTTCTGCTGCCCAAACCTTCCTATCAAAGCCGCCGGGGCCGGAATGAAGGCTGTTTTCTCCATCATTACACCGTAACTGGTATGTTTTTCCACCGAGAGAGAAGCGTCCTTGTGCGATACGGTTTGCAAAGCGGCCGGCAACGACTCCCATAAAAGTCCTGTTGTGCGTCCATGAGTCAAGCGTTGAATAGCCAAGCAGCACGTCATCGGTGCGGCCCTGACTTCCCGGCGCGTATAAAGCCGTCAATGCTGCGCCTAAAGACGAGACCGACACGGACAAATCGCCTGCCTGCATAGTATGCAAAAATACTTCCTTTCCGGAGGAAAGAATGCCAAAAAGTTTTCGGGTAATATCCATAAAACAAGCGCCTTTTCGCTTATTGAGTAGTATATTTTCTCTTTTTAGGAATGTCAAGTTAAGATTTGAAAATATTATTGAATAAACATACAGGCGGCAATGGCC
>JAITAM010000114.1 GCA_031284085.1 Spirochaetaceae bacterium | reverse complement strand
CCATCCCCTTGTCTCAAGGCGGAGGGCTTTAGGCTAACCTTTGTAACAATACTAAAGAGAAAGCTTTTTGTCTATTAGTTTTATGAACCGCCCTCAAGCTGCGGCCGCAGGACATGAATTTGTCCATCATACCCCCTTTATCTTTCCCCAAAATAGGTATAAAATATGACCTATACATTCTCGATAGTGAGGAGATAACAATGCAAATACAAAAACTGTTTGAGACACAGGCTTCCATACAATTCCTATTTTACCTGATACCCCACAGCAGAGGATTGGAAGTACGGAGGGGCATATCATCGGTATCATGGAATAACTCGGATAGTGTCTGAGGTAACGCAGGAGTTCTGGGATAACTTCCGCGCTAAGCTTAGGCTTTAAAGGGTCTGTCCCCCTGAAGCTGCCCATACCAATACCGTACACCGCCTTTGATACAATGCCGAAAGTTTCGAAAGTTTAAAACAGCAAGCAAAAAGAGCGGCACACTCTAGAAAGGCATGCCGCTCTTTTTTCATTATCAGCAGTTCAAGGATTAGGCTTTGTCCTGACTGACGTTGTAGAGCCGTGTTACAAAATCTTTTGCGGCTTGTCGAATTGTTGCAATTTGATCTTCGGTGTACTGGCTATTAGCATCCAAAAGCAAGTAGACAATAGCGGTCTTTGTAGAGGTAACTTTGATCTCAAAGCCAGCGGCATCGTCACCGGCTAATGTGGTGTATTGCCCGCTATTAGGGGCGCTCTCAACCCACATCTTCACGACATCGCTGTTCGGCTCATACCCCAAGAAGCTGTCAAAGGTAAACGGCGTGGCCAAATCTTGTCCTGGTTTACCACCGGTTACGGAACTGCCCTTGGCAACGCCGGCATTGACGCCGCTAAAATCGATAGTGGTAAGGTTTGTACCGGAAAGTGTGCCTTCAACGAATTTCTGAGAATCGGCTCCATTAGCACTACCGTCAAAGGTAACGCGGATCTTCCTCCCATTGTAACTGCTCACACCAACAACCCGCAGTGTTAAAGAAGAAATGACCTTAACGCTGTTCAAGCCGGAAATTATCTTGTCAAACTGTGCTTCAAGTTGGCTTGGATCTTTGATGTCAATCCGATATGCCGCATCACTAGCCAGATTACTCACATTCTTGTCGTAGTCTGCCGCATACGTTTCGTTACGTTTTGCACCGACCGCGTAAGCGCCGATGTGCTGACCCTTAATCGTGTCATTGAGGATACGGTTGTGAATGTAAGTGCCATAATCGCCGTCGTTGGGGCTTTCGCCACCGAGAGGGCTTGCCGACAAACGCTCAAGTGAAGCTTGCTCAAAACCATCCGTAAACGTAATGAAGTTGACGCTATCGACCTTTGCAGGAAGCCAGCCTTCGGTTGCTTTGAGGTCATGAAGAACTTTGTGTGCGGCATAATACAGCACTGTACCGGGTCTTCCATCTCTACTATACTTGTCTAGGTAGCCGTCTGGGCCTGTAAGACCTTGAAGGCCTTCATCATTAAGGAAGACCGTATCGGTAGGCGTCAATACCGTTGCATTAGAGCCGTAGCTCAACACTCCAACATATACACCATTGGGCTTTACGGCACTCACTACTTTTTGAGTAGTGCTAACGGCCGTCCCCAAGTCAAAGCCTGCGCAGCCACCGACCAATAATCCAGCCGTTACTACAACGGCTGATCCTAACGAACCCCAAAAAGCAAACTTTGTTTGTTTTTTCATTTGTATATACTCCTTAGCGAAAATAACGATAGCTAATACTACTACCGATTGTACTAATAGTATTACAGTAGTATATCTTTTGCAAGAGGTAACTAGAGGCTATTGAAACAAGCTGGCCTGCTGGCGTGGGTTGGCCTCTTTAACCTTACCCTAGTCATTTTGATAATTATAGGTGTATCCTTTAGCAAGGAGTTATCAATGGCAGGTGTTATAAACACAAATTTAGTTACTCAGGTCGCTTTTATTATACGTGATATAGAAACGACAAAAAAGAAATTCGCTGCTTTTTTAGGCGTACCGGTTCCGGCACACTTTGACGGCGGAAGCTTTGAGATCACCAAAACCCAGTATAAAGGGAAAGATGCGCCGGATGCGAACTGTCTTTTGGCGTTTTTTGATGTAGGACCCAATCTCCAAATTGAGCTTATACAGCCCAACGGGGTAAAAAGCACGTGGCAGGATTTTCTCGATCAGCATGGAGAAGGGCTCCATCATATTGCCTTTAATGTAACAGGCATGGACGGCGCTATTGCTTCGTGCGAAGAATTCGGCCTGAAACTGACCCAAAGGGGCAAGTACGGTGATGGCGGCGGCGAATACGCCTACTTGGACGCCACAGCAGATCTTAAATGCTTTATTGAGCTGCTGGAAAATTATCATAAATAATGAAAAGCGGTATTTTGTGAAACGCACTTTTTACAAAATACCGCTCATAACGTGTCCGTGCCTCCCTTTATCCGGTTAAAAAGCCGGGAAACCCAAGCGGAGGTATTAGATTTTTCTCCCTCTTGTTAAACAAACATGAAAACACTATACTAAGAAAAATAAAAATGTTGCCGGTGCAACAACGATAAGGAGTATTTTATGTCGGGCCACAGTAAATGGGCGACTATTAAACACAAGAAAGGCGCCGCTGATGCAAAACGCGGTCAAATGTTTACAAAACTAATCAAGGAAATTACCATCGCTGCTCGCATGGGCGGCGGCGATCTAGAGGGGAATCCACGACTAAGGACGGCAGTACTAAAGGCGCGTACGGCAAATATGCCTAAAGATAATATTAGCAATGCCATCAAAAAAGGAACTGGGGAACTTGAAGGCGTTAGTTACGAAGAACTGGTCTATGAAGCGCGTTTGGGTGAAGTAGCAATCTTCATTGAAGTCCTCACTGATAACCGAAACCGTGCGGCAGCCGACATCCGTAATATCCTTACCAGAGCCGGTGCTGAATTGGCAAAATCCGGCTCCGTATCAAGGCTTTTCAAACGACAGGGGATTATTACCCTTGACGGCGAAAAGTACACGGAAGATGAGATCATGGAAGTTGCCATTGATGGCGGTGCAGAGGATGTTGTTTTAGCAGACGGGATGATCGAGGTTACCACTGCGCCTGAAGATTTTGAAGCAGTGCTTAACGCATTGAATGAAAAAGATTTTGAAAGTATAAGCGCTGAAATAAGCATGGTGCCTGAAGCGCCCGTTTTATTGGATGCCGATCCAACAGCCAAAGCTTTAAAGCTCGTTGAGCGGCTTGAAGAAAATGACGATGTGCAGAATGTTTATTCAAACATTGAGATACCGGAAGGTTTTGACGCCGAGTAGCATCGACAGTTTTTCTTATCTAGAATGTAATGAGTTCAAATATTTATGATCTAAGGCGCCGGCTTCAGTGAAAGCAATAGCCCGGCGCATTATTGGTGTTGACCCCGGCCTAGCTTCCTGCGGCTGGGGGATTGTGGATGTAATAGAGCAACGGATTCGCTACGTGGTACATGGCTGTATAAAAACAGCAGCTGATACACCGCATGCACAACGGCTGCTGTCTATTCACCGCGTATTTAAGACGGTACTTGACGAGTATAAGCCTACAGAATCAGCTATTGAGACGCTTTATTTTGCCCGTAACGTGAGCAGTGCAATTCCTGTGGCAGAAGCACGCGGGGTTTTGTGTATGACATTGGCGGAACGAGGGTTGCCGGTCTTTGAATTCACCCCAAGTGCAATTAAGCAGGGAGTTGTAGGACGAGGAGCGGCTGATAAAGCGCAGGTGCAGGAGCTTGTGCGTATCATTCTAGGATTAAGCGCCATTCCTAGCCCGGATCATGCGGCCGATGCCCTGGGGGCGGCTCTTTGTTGCGCCAATACAGTGGCATTCAAAGATATTTTAGATAATCAACAATCTTTTTGAAGGAGGAAATGGTATGTCCGATTCGGACGATGGCAGTAGTTATCCCGGTCATAGACAAAGGGATATATCTTATCTGTTAAGCAGCCTCCTATATAAACTCAAAAAACCATAAGGTTTCTTCTGTAAGGCTGCTTAACAAACAGCTAAACATAGAGGAGACTACTATGATCACTATTTATATTCAAGGAAAAGACGGTATTATTGAGACGGAGTCGGTAATTAAAGGGTGTTGGATCAATGTTCGTAATGTTGATAAAGATGATCTTAACCGGCTGGAACATAAGTTTGGTATTGATAGCGAACTGCTCACTGATATTATGGACATTGACGAGCAGGCGCGTCTTGAAAAAGAGGACGAATACACAGGCATTATTGTACGTATTCCGATTTATGACGATTCGCAGGAAATTCCTTTCTTTACCATGCCGCTTGGCATTATCCTTTTTTCTGATAAAATCGTTACCATTTGCCAAAAATCCAGCGACGCCCTTGACGATATTCTGCTAAAAAATCGGGTTAAGGGTTTTAGTATTTGCAATCAAAATACCTTTGTGCTTAACCTCTTGGGAAGGGCGGCTTTTACCTTCCTCAAATTCTTAAAAGAAGTTAATAAACGCACCAACACCATAAAAGATGAACTACAGCGTTCCATCCGAAACAACGAGCTTATCCAGCTTTTGTCGTTGCAAAAGTCGCTTGTCTACTTTACAACGAGTATTAAAAGCAACGAACTGCTCCTTGAGAAGCTCCAAAAATCGCCTATTATTCGCTTTAAGGAAGAGGAACAGGAGTTGCTTGAAGATGTTTTAATAGAAAACCGTCAAGCAATAGAGATGGCGAACATCTATTCGTCTATTTTGACCGGCACTATGGATGCTTTTGCCAGTGTTATCTCTAACAATCTCAGTATCGTTATGAAACAGCTCACGATTATTTCGATTGTGATGATGATACCGACACTGATTTACAGTTTTTTCGGTATGAACGTGAGCTTCCCTTTTAGGACTGATAGCGTCATTACCGCCTTTATAATTATGGGAGGAAGTTTATTTGCTTCGGTATTTGGTGCGATTTTGCTAAGCACCCGCCACAGACAAAGTAAAAAGCTTCTAACCCCTCGCGACAAACAAAGGAAACGGTCGCAGCCCTTCTCTAAGCCCTCGCGCCCCTAAACAGGCAAGCAGGCCAGTCTCTTTCAAGCGGAGTTTCTGTGTTGTAGTGCGGAGTTTCCGTATTACAGTGCGGAGTTTCCGTATTACAGTGCGGAACGCCCGGTTCAGACGCTGGTATCGGGAATGGCCGCACGGCTTCCCGTTTATAACCGGCCTCTTATCATACTTATCACAAAAAAAGCCGATGACGCCGCTCCGGCACTTCTCTTGACAGATGCCTTTGTTTTTTCTCATACTACCAACATGAATGACCTTGCTCAAGAACTAAACGATGTATTGGAAGCCACAGTTGCAGGCAGGCTTCTATCTGATTTGGGACGGAGAATTTATTTCCCTAAAGGGATTATAGCCCAGTCTGCCGAGGCAAAGAAAAATGCCCGTCTTGCCAACGCAACAATAGGAATGGCCTATCAAAACGACGCTCTCGTTGTCTTGTCCGCATTACGCAAGAGCGTGCCGGCTCTTAACCCTGAGGAAATAGCCGCCTACGCTCCGACCGCCGGCCTTGAAAAAACCCGCCTCCTATGGAAAGACCTTCTGGCAGAAAAAAATACTACGCTTGATCCGAATCGTATCTCCCTACCGGTTCTTGTGCCGGGTCTTACCGCCGGTATTTCTTATAGCGCAGACCTCTTTTTTGATCAGCACAGCACCATTTTCATAAGCGAGCCGTGTTGGGATAATTACGACTTGATCTTTGGAGAACGGCGCGGCTCGACTTTAGTCAAAGTCCCTTTCTTTGAAGATGGCCGCGGCCTCAACCTCGACAGCATTGAGGAAGCGCTCAAAAAAATGGCACAGACAGGACAAGTGCGCCTCCTTCTTAACTTTCCGAGTAACCCTTCGGGCTACACGCCGACACGCGCAGAAGCTGAGAGGCTCATCGCTGTACTTAAAACCATTGCAGAAGGCGGAGCCGATGTCTTGGTACTCTGCGATGACTCCTACTTCGGGCTTTTTTATGAACCGGAATCTATACACGAATCGCTTTTCAGCCGGCTCAGCGGCCTGCACGAGCGGATACTGGCGGTTAAAATTGACGGCCCCACAAAAGAACACTTTGCATGGGGGCTTCGTATCGGTTTCGTTACCTTCGGCTCGCTCTCATTAGAGCAGCACCATTACGATGCGCTGCTAAAAAAGCTCATGGGGATAATTCGCTCTTCGGTTTCGTGCGCCAACACGCCTGCGCAGTCGTTACTGCCCGATATTTTAACTGATCCTCGAACGGCGATCGAAAAGGCGCAGTATTTTGAGACGCTTAAAGCGCGCTACCAGTTCATCAAGGGTTTTATCGATTCAAATCCGCCTCACCCCCGCCTGAAAGCTCTCCCCTTTAACTCAGGCTACTTTATGACTTTCCGCTGTGTTGGTATAAGCGCCGAACTCTTGCGGCAGGAATTGCTCAACCGGCACGGTGTGGGAACCATTGCTTTCGGCAGCGAATACCTACGAATTGCCTTTTCAAGTGTCGAAAAAGAGCATTTAGAGTCTTTGTATCGGCTCATATACAAAACGGCAGCCGCTCTGTAAGTTTGAGAATTGAAAGCTATCATACAGAAAATACAGAAATTGCAGGCGTATATGCCGCTTGTGCCTCTCTTTTTCCTTGTTTCATGCACCGTATTTGAATCGGATACGGTGATTCTTTGGACCGATAGACCTGAATTTGCTTTGTATGCCCAGTACTTTAACGCAAACCAAAGCCGCTACCATGTCGAAGTGCAGTACTTTAATGCTTTGACTGACGAGCTTGTCGGCGCTGCGTATCTTCCTGATATTGTGGTCGGGAGCTGGTTAAAAAACGCTTCAGTTCGTACGCTCTTCCGTTCCCTTAATGATTTATTCAAGAATGATGTGATAGCGTCCGAAGATTTTTATCCCAAGCTGCTTGCGCTGGGAAATATCGAGGAGGTGCAGTACCTCCTGCCGGTTTCTTTCAACCTCCCAACTCTTGTATATTCGCAAAATAACTCAAGCTTCATCAACAATCAATTCGTCCTAGAGCCGGAGGAGATAAAAAGTCTCGGGCAGAGCTACAATATTTCCAATGTAGAAGGAGCGGGTGTCTATTCGCGGATAGGCTTCTCGCCTGCGTGGAACGATTCTTTTTTGTTTGTTATGGCAACTCTTTACGGCGCTTCTTTTCGAGAAGAGGATACGAACGGGTGGACTGATGAAGAGGAAGAGGCGCTCCTTTGGGATGATTCGGCTCTCTTTAAGGCGCTGCAGTACATTAGAGAGTGGATACACGATGCCAACACGAGTATTCAAGCTGAGGATGACTTTGCCTTTAAGTATTTTTACGAGCCGCCTGAGAAGCTGGCTTTATCAGGCCGTATTCTCTTTACCTATATGAACAGCGCCGAGTTGTTTACGCTCGTGCCTGAGTTACGCAGCAAGCTTGATTTTCGCTGGATAGCTTCTAATAATTCCATTCCTCTTTCTGAAGAGGCGGTTTATTACGGTATCTGCAAACAAGGAAAGGCAAAAACAGGGGCGGTTTCTTTTACCGAGTGGTTTTTTCAGGTAGAGACTCAAAACGCACTGCTGACAATGAGCAAAGATATGTACATAAACGAAAGCTTGTTCGGTATTGCAGGCGGCTTTTCAGCCATGCGTACGGTTACCGAGCAGGTCTTCCCCCAGTTCTACTTTGAACTTTTAGGACATATACCGCCTGAAGATTTTCTTGAACCGCCGAATATACTTCCCCAGCAATGGACGGCTCTCAAAGAAAAGGTCATTCTCCCCTATCTAAAGGAATGTATCCGCAATAAAGATGCCGAGTCTGTCCGCTCTTTGGACCGGCGCATCAGCGAATGGTACAGGATTAACACCAATTATTAGCTTCAAGGTCCGCACATAAAATACAGACCCCGGAAGGCAAAGAATACGTTGCTCTATGGTGCAGGAGGCCGTACTCATCACGGCTGAAAACCGCCATAGTATCGGAATCTTGATGGCAAACCAACAAGAAAGCGCCTGAAGGATCGACGGCGAAATCTCTTGGGGTCTTTCCGCCTGCAAGGGTAGCTGCAATAAAGTCTAGCGTTGCATCAGATTGCACGGCATATACTGCAATACTGTCATGCCCGCGGTTAGAAACATAAAGATACTTTCCATCCACACTTAACTTAATGGCGGCAGCGGTATTGTCGGCGGAGAAACCCTTGGGAACTGTCGAAAGACGCTGGCGCAAAGAAGGCGCACCCGGCCCTTGTGCCGCAATGAGATCAACGGTCGAGGCAAGTTCATTCGCCACATAGGCATTTGTTCCATCGGGTGAAAAGATCATGTGCCGCGGCCCTGCTCCTGCCTGCGATGAGTACTGCGTTGTCGGTATGAGCCGCCCTAAAGACCGCTCGAAGCGATAAACAATAACGCGGTCGCTGCCAAGATCGCAGGCAAAAACGAAGTTCCCGTCCGGACTAAAGGTGCAAGAATGTGCGTGTGCAGACTCTTGGCGCATTTTGTGCGGACCGCAGCCGCTTAAAGAGATAGTTTGAACCGCCTGCGAAAGGGAGCCGTCTTCGGCTATGGGCAAGAGGGCGATAGTTGCGCTGCCGTAATTCGACACGATGAGAAAGCGTTCGTCTGGGCTGAGTGCAAGATGACACGGGGCGTTGCCGCGGCTGCTTTGGGTATTTAGCAATTCGAGGCTGCCTTTGTGAAGGGCGAAGGCGCAGACAGAGCCGTTTTCTGATTCAAGAGCGGCGAAAAGGAAGCGCTTTGAAGGGCTTACGACAAGGTAGGAAGGGTTTATTGCATGGAATGCAAGTTTAAGATCGTGTACAGAGGCTGTAAGCGGATCAAAAGCAAATGAATATATGCCCTGTCCTTTTGCGCCTTCTTGTGTGTACGTTCCAATGAAACCGGTAAACATAGTACCAGAGTATACAAGATGGTATAGAAACAAGCCAGTCTATGTTGGCAAGGACGCTGCAAGTCCCGGTGAAAGGGTAAGAGGTCTGACCTGATTTGGGCGGTGGAAGGTCTCAGCCACAGGCTGTTTCAAAGGTTGTTGTATCGGGAGAAGCGTACGGCTTTCTGCCTACAAGGAGCAGCAAGGTCTGACCCCATTATGCGGTGGAAGCTCTCCACACTACGCGGTCAGTCCGCCTGACACTATGGTTTCGGCAGGGTGGAGGCAGCTCCCTGAGAAGGGTGAAGGCAGCTCCCCGAGAAGGATGGAGGTCTGACCGAAGGGCGAGTATGTGCCTGCGTTCTTATCATTGTCGGTGATACGCCCGTATACAACAGGCATAACCGGAGGTCTGACCTCAAGGAACGCGATGAGTGTCGAGGGGGAGGGTTTTCCGGCTTCCCCTAGCAACATCGCCGGTACTTGCCCGCATTACCTAAAGAATCTTTATACCTTGTAAAAATCTTTTTTTCTGCGTAGTATTTTATTGGTAAAAGCAGCTGTCTTGCTTGTAAAAAGTTTAGGAAACAAATAGATTAAACCTAAGGCGCTTCATTCCAAACAGAGGATATTTATATGTCCGATAAAGATCAACAATTTAATGCGGAAACACTACGAACAATGCTTGCCTCTTCCGGAACCGGTCTTTGGGATTGGCAAATCGACAAAGGCACAGTGTATTACAGTGATGAATGGCTTGCTCTTGTGGGTATGCCGTCAGGTGTTTTCGAGGCGCGGATAGACTTTCGCAACACACGTATACATCCGGATGATGCACTGCGTGTTCGTAATGAATTGGATTCATTCTTGAACGGCAGAAGTACAAGCGCTCCTTATACTGACTTTCGTATAAAGCACACAAAAGGCTCGTGGGTACAGGTTCGTGAAACCATAGGCATAACGGAACGTGATGCACAAGGAAAGCCGACACGTGTTACCGGTATGATGCACGATAACAGCGCCGCTAAAACATACGAAAAACGCCTTGAAGACGAGTGCCAGTATCGCCGCTACACTTCCAAGCTGGTAGGCTCCCTTGACTTTGAATGGGATCTTGTGAATGACTGCGTTAGGTCAGAATCAATCCACAGCAAAACCTTAGGCGGTACTATAGCGGCTTTTGAGGGACCGCTGTCGTCCGTTATACAAACCATACATCCTGAAGACCGCCCCCTATACCAAAAAAGTCTGGCAGAGTACCTACAGAAAGGCGAAGGCAAGTACGAACAGCTCCTGCGTATGCTCGCAGGTCCTTATAAACAGTACCTTTGGGTTATAATATACGCTTTAATCATTGAACGTGATGAATCCGGCAAGCCGACAAAGCTGATAGGCTGTACGCTCAATGTGGATAAAGATATGCGTGAAGAAACCCTTTTGCGCACAAAGCTTGAGGAGAGTATCCGCTGGTGCGAGCGCCTTATGGCAGATATTGAGCGTTCTGAAGAAACGCGCAAATCAATGTTTAAGAACAGCCCGCATATATGTATCATGTTTGACAGTACATTTCAGGTGATTGACTGTAATCCTGCCGCACTTGAATTCTTTGGATTTGCGAATGTAGATGATTTCAGGCGTGATTTCATAGAATTTATCGCACAGGCCATACCTAAACGCCAGCCTAACGGCACGTTATCCTTCTCGCTTGCCGACCGACTCGAACAGGCTATCCGTGATGGGACGCATGAATTTGAAACCGAACTCGTTATAAACGGTGAATATCGTCCTATAAGTGCGATTACTAAAAAGGTAGATCACATGGGCGGTTTTGCGCTTATGAGCTACGTCGTTGACCTGCGAAAGAACTACGAGACACGCAGAGCGCTTCATATACGCGACAGACTGCTGCAAACAATCAATAAAATGTCATTTATGCTTATGACCTCCGATGACAAGATATCTATTGTGCTGCAAAAAGCGATTGTTGAGCTGGGCGTAGGCGCGGATGCGGATATAGCTTATGTGCTGAAAAACGAAGAACTAGACAGGGTATTGTACTGCTCCATTCTCGGCGCTTGGGCAACTACAGAAGACCCCCATATAAACTTTCCTCTCTCTTACGATCTGCTCTTCCCAGGATGGCGCGACACACTTGCACAAGGGAAAATACTCAAGTTCCAGCAGAACGATATAGCAAAGAATCATGCGCTGCCTGATTACGTGAGCGCTCAGATAAAGATTTCGTTAAATATCCCGCTCTTTGTAAAGAATAAGTTCTGGGGTACAGTCGGATTTTCCCGTAGAGAAGACAGAGCTTTTATCAAAGCAGAGGAGGACCTCTTGCAGTCAGCGGGAATACTGATCGCCTCTGCCATACTGCACGATGAGATGACGGAAAACTTATTAGAAGCCAACCGTGCAGCCATCGCCGGCATTCAAGCAAAGACCGATTTCCTCTCTCAGATGAGCCATGAGATACGTACGCCTATGAACGCCATAATCGGTATGACCGCACTGGCGCAAAAGGCAAACGATATATCGCGTGTACAGTACTGCCTGAATCAAATCGGAAACTCGTCCCGCCAGCTTCTGGGTATTATTAACAATGTTTTGGACATGAGCAAAATTGAAGCGAATAAGTTTGAGATAATCAGCGAAGAATTCGTGTTTGAGAACATGATACAGCATGTGTTTAGCGTTGTTCAGGTAAAGATGGATGAAAAGGGGCAGGAATTCTCTGTGGACATGGAAGACGCCTTCACCCGTACCGTGATAAGCGATGAGTTACGCCTTTCGCAGGTGCTTATAAACCTTCTAACAAATGCGATCAAATTCACGCCGGACGGTGGAAGAATATCGCTGTCGATACAGCGGCTGCCCATAGATGCCGACACTGCGCGGCTCCATATTATAGTCGCCGATACCGGAATAGGTATAACCGATGAGCAGAAAACAAGGGTATTTCGTTTGTTTGAGCAGGCTGAAAGCAGCACCAGCC
This sequence comes from Spirochaetaceae bacterium, assembly GCA_031284085.1. Lineage (GTDB taxonomy): Bacteria > Spirochaetota > Spirochaetia > Treponematales > Breznakiellaceae > BOBG01. The sequence continues at coordinate 2,906 of JAITAM010000114.1, read as the reverse complement.
GCAGATACGGCGGGACGGGTTTAGGGCTTTCCATATCGAAAAGCATCGTGAACCTCATGGGAGGGGATATTTGGATTGAGGACAACCCCGGAGGCGGCTCAAAATTTATCTTCGAGATTATCATAAAGTGGGGCAAAGTATGCCGTGCGAATAAGCTGCCTGAAACCTTAAGTCATGATCTGTCTATCTTGGTTATAGACGATGATAAGGACATGCTTAGTTACTTTGAAAGTATACTGAGCGAATTCTCGCTGCGGTGCGATATGGCTTGTAGCGGTGAAGAAGCTCTTGAAATGGTAAAGCGCTGCGCACAAAACGGCAATTCTTACAATTTAATATTCCTTGACTGGAAGATGCCGGACATGGACGGCGCTGAAACCGCAGCAAAGATAATAAATACTATGGGCGGCACATCAATTATCGTTATGATCTCTGCGGCAAGCCACAATGAAGTCATGGCAGCCCTTAATCCTTTGGGCGTTACTCATTTCTTGCCCAAGCCTATACTGCCTTCCGCGCTCTACAACACGATTCTCAGTTTGATAGGACAGGCAAATCAGATGCCTTCCTTTGATGAGTCTGAAGCCCCGTCTTACAACTGGAACGAGAAAAGGCTGCTTTTGGCGGAGGATGTAGAACTGAACCGTGAAGTTGTTATCGGTATTTTAGAAGAAACAGGGATAACAATAGAGTGTGCAGAAAACGGCACTTATGCGGTCCAACTTTTCACTAAGAACGATTACGATATTGTGTTGATGGATATACAGATGCCGGTTATGGATGGGTTTGAAGCAACACGCACGATACGCAAACTAGAAAAACCAAACGCCGCAGTCTGCCCGATTATCGCCATGACCGCCAACGCATTTAAGGAAGATGTTTACGCCTGTCTTGCTGCAGGCATGAACGATCACATTGCCAAGCCTATAGATGTAAAATATTTGTTCAGCACCCTATCGAAGTACTTAGACAGTAGGCCAGTCTGTTTCTAAGTTTTCGGCACCGGTAGCGAGGATGGACGCATGGCTTTTTGCCCGCCAGCGGGTTTCAAAGGTTGTTGTATCGGGAGTAGTGTACGGCTTTTTGCCTGATAGAAGCGGAATATCAGACCTCCAACCCCAAAGGGTCAGACCTCTAGGTCAGGGTGGTGGAACGTCTCCACACTACGCGGTCAGTCCACCTTACACTATGGTTTCGGTCTGTCAGATCCTATGATTTCAGCAAGGAAAAGGCAGCTTCCTGAGAAGGGTCAGACCTCTAAAAAACAGGCCAGCCTGTGTCTAAGCTTCATATAATGGGAGCTCTCCACACTATGCAGTGGAAGCTCTCTCACCTATATATTTGTACGCTCCAGACCTAAGCGCTTTTCTTCCAGATCGATAACCTCCTTAGCGCCCTTGCCTGCCTGTCAGACAAAGAGTTGGATGCCATTTCCGGCAATAACGCCGTAAAGTGAATGTGCCATCTCATACAGTCATCTGGTGGACAGGCCGAACAGGTCAGACCTCAAATCTGAAAGGTAATTTCACCGTGTAAGCTTCTTATATAGAGAGATTTTAGCACTGCCGTCTAGGTTTTGATGCCGATCTCAAGAAATCCGAGTCAGACCTCCGAGCGGGATGACTTTTGACTCATTTGAAACACTCTGCGGCTGTTTGGCTTGGAGGTCTGACCCTTGTCTTGCTTCTTTTAGGCAAAAAGCCGTACTCCGTTTTGGATACAAGAACCTTAGAAACGGCCTGTGGCCGTGTTTAGAGGGCTGTTAAACCTTTGGGCTCAGGCACTTTCCAGTACAGCCTTGCGGTCGTAAAGTGAAAAAGAGGACTCCACAAGCCTACTCCCCCAGCTTAACAACCCTCTAAACAGGAGGAGCCAGAAACTCCTCTTACACCCCTCTCATTGCGGGAATGACGGGGATTTATGGCAACCCCCGTTTCAATAACAGTTTTGTAATTCAGTAAGGATGGCGAGCTGCGCTTGCGTGCAGCCCATGGCTCAAAGCCTCTCAGGGCTTATTGCCGTCCTCCGTTCAAGTGATTGGCAAGTGAAGGCGGGCTATGCTTGTGGGCGCAGCACTTGGCTCAGAACCTCTCAAGGCTTCTTGCCGTCCTTACATTAGTTTTATAAATCTAGCTTGATTAGGCGGCAGCGATGCCTGCTTTCCAGCCGAACGCCCCCACTTGACAGTCTTCCTTAAACTGGGTGGAAATGTCTACACTACCAATGGCTGTAAGCAGCCCGGCAATTACGTTGATGTCGCCATCTGTGCCTGCGATGAGGACTACAGTGGCGGCGCTCGCCGTGATGTTGGAAGCATCCGTGCTGGTTGCCGCGCGGTGGCTTCCAGATTAACGGTGCCGGCTGCGACGAGTTCAGCGCTCCCGATCGCCGCCTAAAGCCGTTGCTAATTCTCTTGCAGGTGTGGGTGTCCATTTGACATAAACGGTAATGCTTGCTGTTACCAATTCTGAAGTCAGAACTGAAGATACTCCAATGAATCAGGTCAGACCTAAAGCTTAGGTCTGAGGTCTGACCCTTGATGCGGTTCGGAGTCAGAAACGAGGGCGTGAACCGGGCTTGGTATATGGAATACCTTGTTTGCACAGTACACATTCGGCAGGCTCCCAGCTTTGTGCCTGTACCTCTAGCGCAGCGTAGAAAGGAGGCCGTGTCATCTCATGCGAGTCCCGCCGATCAATGATACAGGCAATGGCACTTACCGTAGCGCCGTGTGCCTCTATAAGCGCCTGACATTCGCCTGATGAACGTCTTGTTGTTACGACATCCTCGGCAATTAACCATGCGCTGCCCTGCGCTACCTCAAATCCTCTGCGAAGCGTCATAATACCCCGTTCATCACGTTCGCTAAATATCGCAGGCAGACCTAAAAGCCTCCCCAGCTCATA